>DATMPC010000113.1 GCA_035567895.1 Terriglobales bacterium
CACTCGACGACTGGACGAGGCAGAGACTTCCAGTCTTTAGACTGAGATGTGCTGGCCAACAAGGAAAGTGCATCAACGAGATCTGCGATTAACGTGCCACAAGTATGCTGGTTGATACGGACGGAATTCTCGGTATGCACAGGCAGCAAGACGTTTAAGGTCCAGTTCCGTATCAGATGGAATAGCGGCCATGCAGATTCCGTGTCGATCACCATTTGCAACCAACGTTTTGAAAAGCTGCCCAGGCGGCAGGCCGATCTTAGTTGCAACCGCCTCAGCTGCGAGATCGTCCGGGTCCACTTCGTATTCGCGTAGCTCATAGCGGATTCCTAATTGATCCAAAAAGCGGGCCGCATTGGTTTTCTGGGTCATTTGTAAAACCTACGCGTGGATGGGCTTACCGGTCTGCCTAGCTCGGCTGTTCTAAATCCCCAGAGACTTGGGAAAGTGTGCCAGCTCGTCAGCAGTGGAATCATTCGGGATGGAGCAACCCGGTGCGGCGACGTACTTTGCTCCGGCCTGCGATTTCGCGTCCTGCCATTGAGAACGAATTTCGTCCGTCGTTAGTTTGCGATAGTCGATCTCATCAACGCCACCAAGTATCGGCTGTGAGTACTTCTGGCGAATCTCCGAGATGGGAATGCCACTGGTCTTCACCGAGTATTGAAGAACGGGCGCATGGAAATCCTTGAACTGGTCGAGATACGGCCTTTCCAAATAATGCAAATGGAGCACAGTCAGCTTTGTATCAGCGAGCGCATCGAAGACGCGCTTGTCATAGGGACGGGAATATTTCTTGTAGTCTTCGACGGTGCCGAACTTGCTCTCTGCGTTGAAAATGCTCACGAGCGCGCCAGACGCCCCAATCTCTTTACTTTGTCGGATGTGATTGATTGTTGATTGCGTGATCGCATCGAGCGCGTTGTGCCATGCGTCCGGATTCTGTCGCTGAAAGTCATGGAGGCTTTTGATCTGTTGGTCCTGGACATCGTCCGACTTCGGCAAATTCGCGAACTGCGGCTGTGACTGATACAGGATCATGGCCGTCATGTACGGACCGTAGAGCGTATCGATGAAATACCCGTCACCATTGATCCCATCGCGAACCCGTCGAAGGGTTTCCAATTGGTTCGGATACGGCGAATCGAGCGGTTTTAAGTCGAACCACTTGCCGGTTGTTGATTTCGGATAGTCGAAGTCATTCATCACCTTCACGATGTCCGTCTTGTACGTACGATGAAAATCGAGATGGTCTTGCGCTTCGAGTTCTGCTGTCGGCCTTCCGTAGTGCCGGTAGAACGTGAACGGAGGACGGTCGACATCTTGACCTAGCAAAGCCCGGTCGACGCGTTCTTTGTGGCTTAAAATGGAAGATCCGCTTTTTCTTTCAAAGCCAGATCTCGCAAGTGCAAATCCAGCTGCAGCGACAGTGGTAGAAAGGAAATCGCGTCGGTTCATCGTGACATTACCTCACACTTGACTTCGTCGAGACAACCACCAGCATAAACGAAGTCTCAGCAATCAACCTGTGGCTCGCATCGCCAATTGAATTGGAGATCGATAAAGCGGTGGGTTCGGTCTTGCGCATGGCTTGAGAAACAGTGTTACGCCTGGGAAAATTGAGTGCGCGCTGGTGCGGTAGCTAGTGTGATACTTTCTGATGCTCTGACATTGATCCGATTCTTCAGGCTATGTTAGGCTCAAAACATGATGTTGCCCCTGCTTCATTGTTGTCCCTGCGACCAGCCTTTCGTCGGCTGAGCTGGAACATTCTCAGACGTTCCTGAAACCCTTCCCCAAAGCTCATCCGAAATACTAATCGTTGGCTTTTATATTCGTCACGAACCCGGCATCTGCGCCGGAGCTATTTGTGGAAGTTTTTTATGCAACTCGCAACAGATAAAAGACCTGTGCAAAAGGAAGACAACGCATCGATCGCAGCGAAGAGCCTATCCGGAACGGTCTTGAAAACAACTGAGGAGCTCGCCAACATCGTCTCTCTGTTCGCGTCGTCTGACGGATGGATGGATAAAGTGCGTCTGCGGGCCGAAGAGCGCTGGTATGAGCGGCTGTATCACGGTCCGGACTACGACATATGGGTGATCAGCTGGCTGCCTGGGCAATCCACCGGTTTTCACGATCATGGTGCGTCCTCGGGCGCCCTGGTCGTTGCGACTGGAATTCTGGAAGAGCATCGTCCTGGCGAGCGAACCTTCGTGATACATCCGGGCAGGCCGCGCGCATTCGGTCCTGATTATGCGCATGACGTGCGTAACGTCTCCCTCGCGCCGGCGATCAGCATTCACGCAAACTCTCCTCCGCTTAGCGACATGAACGAATACGAGTTGGATGGCAGTCGACTGGTTCCGCGTGACCGCTCATCTGGGAAGACTGAAACGGCCGATCAAGAGCCGCGAATGCAAAAGTGGAAACCCTCGAACGGGACCGGCGTTTTGAGCATTGAGCAGGTGCTTTTAGCGGCACGCGCACGGCTGCGACGGCTATCTCCAGAAGAGGCGCATGCGGCATTGGTCAAAACAGAGGCGATACTCGTCGATATTCGTCCCAAAGGCCAGGCGCGCGATCGAGGGTAGTGTTGCGGGCGCACTAGTTGTCGAACGTAACGTGCTTGAGTGGCGGTTCGACCCAACCTCCAGTGCGCGGCTGCCGGTCGCGACCGATCATGACAGCCAAGTGATCGTGATTTGTTCTGAAGGCTATACCTCTAGTCTCGCGGCGATAGCTCTGCAGGATCTTGGACTGCAACGCGCGACGGGCGTGATTGGTGGATTTCAGGCATGGAGAGCAACGGGTCTGCCGATTGTTCCGCCACGCACAGCTCCCTAGGCCTTATCAGGCCAATGCACTCCTCGTAATTTGAGCTGAGACATCAGGTAATGCCTCGATTCTCGCGGTTGCGCTCCTTACCGCAACATTGGGCGCACGAAATACGGCAGACGAAACTCCGTTCGAAAAATCATTCAGACTCAAGTCGCGGAAATTCGCCTACCAGTTTCGCGTCGAACGACGGTGATGGCTCACAGCCGACGCAAGTGAGGAGCGGTTTGGAAAGCCGCTGCCTAGAATTTGGATCAGCGGCAACCATTCGGTTGAAGGCCGCAAGAGCTAGCGTTGATCAGACAGTAGGCATCGTGCCGCCATCAATGATGTAGTCTGCACCGTGAATCGAAGCCGCACGATCGGACGCTAGGAATGCCACCAGTTCGGCGACTTCCTCCGGCCGGCCAGGCCGGCCAATGGGAATCCCTCCGATCATATTCATGATTTGCTGGCGAGCGGCGTCCTCGCTGATGCCGCAGCTCCGTGCGAGTCGTAAGATCATACCGTGTGCGCCTGAAGTCTCGATGAATCCAGGCGAGATCATGTTGACGCGGACGCCCTTCGGGCCAACTTCGTTTGCCAAACCTTTGCTGTAAGTATTGAGAGCACCCTTCGCCGCAGCATAAGCAAGCGTCGCGTCATAGAGCGGCAGACGGTGCTGGATGGACGAGATGTGAAGAATGACACCTGCTTTGCGTTCGATCATGCCCGGTAGAAATGCTCGGTCGAGACGAACGGATGCGAGTAGGTTGACGTTGAGCGCCTTTTGCCAATCGTCGTCAGAGAGGGCGCTATATCCGCCGTTAGGAGCATCTGATCCTCCGACATTGTTGACTAGGATGTCGAGTCCACCCCACTCCTGCTGAACGCGGCTGATTACTTCTCGCACGCCTGCAGCGGTACCGATGTCCGTCTGCGCGAAGAGAGCAACCGCCTGCCCTTCCGGCAGCGGCGACCGTGCAGTCGTTGCAACTGAGGCGCCGCTCAGAGTAAAACGGCGTACCATCGCTTGTCCCATGCCCTTCGTGCCACCGGTTACCAGAACCCGCTTGCCCTTAAATTCATCTTCTGAAACTGGGAAAGGGTAGGTGATCGTCACGATCGAATCTCCAGTGAAGCAATCTTGTCTTTGGAAGGTTTGAAGATGTGGTCTAGTTCAACAGGGCTTCCAGGAAACTTACCGGTCAGTCGGGCACGAACGGTCACCAAGTCTCCGAGCGTTTGAACGTCAACCGGCAGCCGGACGTATCGGTATTTCGCGTCCGCCGCTTGCTTCCATTGGCGGATTGAGTCACGACCGTGATAATCCTGCCCCTCGTCGTCGACAGTGCCATCTTCGGTGAAGCAACGGGAAAGCGCACCAGCATCCTTCGCCTTTTCGGCGGCCAGATATTCCGCGACAGGTTGGGGCACATCAAGAGCCATGCTGTTCTCCTCCGTGCAATTTGCACAAACAGAAGTCTCGCAGCATACTGGCGAAATGGGAAGTACACACGAAAAAGTGCGTTAGGAGAAAATATGTATGCCGAAACGCTATACGCCCACATCCGCCGCCGCAGACGTAGAAGCAGCGCTCCGTCTTTTGGAAGGAAGATGGAAGCTGGTGATTCTGTTCCATCTATTCGGAGGCAAGGTGATGCGCTTTTCCGATCTGGAACGGGCGATACCCAACATCACTCAGAAAATGCTGGGGCAGCAACTCCGCGGCATGGCAGCGGACGGAATCGTTGTGCGGACGGCTTATCCCCAGGTGCCGCCGAAGGTTGAGTACCGTCTGACATCATGGGGCCAATCCATTTGTCCTACGCTTGACGCCATACTGAAATGGGCCGATAGACGACCAGCGGACCGAAGAAAGCGCAACTCGCGCTGATCTCATTAACGTTCCGCATTTTTGCCTTAAGGAAGATTGTCGAAAAAGAGATAGAGCGAAGCAATGCGACCGTTCCGGGCGACGACAATCGGTCTGTGCGAACAGGTCAGGGTGAATTAGCGCCCCGTCGAATTCGCAGAGCCATCCGGCACGCGAAATATCACGCGGCGGGTTCTGTTTCTCGATTGCATGATGGCGTGCGTACTTACTCATTCTGATTCTGTCGAAGAAATCGCTGGCATTCGAAATAGCGACGCTGTAGAAGAACGGCTGGAGGAAAAGCAATGTCAAGGATTTCTCTGGGCGTACTTTGTGGGTTGGTCTTCGGTAGTCTGGATACAGCGCTGATGATTCCCCTGAGCTTTCCGGACAAGCGGGCGGCCATGCTCGGCGCGTTTATCGCGCGTTTCGGTCTCGGATTCGTAATCTGCAACATACGACTGCCTTGGCCGGGCTGGGTCGTCGGGTTGCTCCTCGGCATCCTGCTGAGCCTCCCGGACGCCATCATCACGAAAGCTACGGCCCCAATTCTCGCATCTGGGGCGGTGGGTGGTCTGATTGTCGGGTGGATTGCTGGCAGATTTGGTCGTTAAATCCAACATGAGTCACCACCCGATATCCACCGTAGCGTCTCGCTTCATACGAAGCGGTACAGGCGACAGAGTGGTTGCCCCGCTTCTGAGTTGCTTAGGTCCAATTTCAGGCCCTTCAAGACCGGCTTCTTGTACACAAGTTGTATACTTTTGAGTCTGACGACCGGTGGTTGCGGCACCTATTCTCGTCACACCCACAAGCACTTTCTCATCGATCACGATTTGCGGAACCCGCCGCTTCGCCCGCGCCGAGGATCGACGACGTCTGGCGGGCTTCGATAGGGGCCGGAGTCGCCGGCTGGTTTATGACAGCAATTGCCGATGATGCCCATTTGAGCCGTCCGTTGCTACCCGCCACTTCCTCCGCGATTTTCGTGAACAACTGATCTTGCATGGCAGTCCGCTTCGTGTAGTCCACAACATAGCTGACAGTGAATTCGAGCGATCCGGAGTTTACGACCAGCGCGACGGTAGGTTCTAAAGGAGGATTCTCGCTTTGATAATATTCGCTCATACTTTTCCAAGAGGACTGCGCCTCGACCAGGTACTCACCAATCGCCTCTTTGGCTACCCTCAAAAGCATCGCCCTGGCAAGTTGGGAGTCGCTGGTGCCTGTAAGCACTACCTTAATCTCGTCCCAGATAAACCGGAATCCCTGCGAGTAGTTGAAGACGGACCCTTTCAAGACGATGCTGTTTGGGATGCGAGCGATCCGGCCGTTGTATCCTGCGAAACCGGTACGACTCGTTCCCGGTCTCGATGATAGTCCCCCGGTACCTGGGTATGGGGTAGGAAGACAGCCACCCCGGGGGTCAATGCAAACGAGTATGGGTGCGTGAATTTTTTCCGAATTTTGAACTTCTGGTTGGGGTGGGTATCGAGTTTCCGTCCGATGATCCCATGTGCCCAAACACGAACTGGAAAGAAGCCTAGTCAGAGGTCGTTGAAATGATTGCGCCCTTTTGTGGCGCCTCTTCGACCTTCTAAACTTAGGCGTACCACGGAAGGCCTAATTTGCGTCGTCGCGCTCCGATCCAAACCAGAGGTGCGAGCCCACTCACGAGCAGTACCATTACGCTCGGTTCGGGCGTAGTCGCAGTAGCGCCACTGTAATCGTGACCGCTCGCGCTTACGATCGAAACGTCGGGCGTGTCTGAAGTAACTATGAAAGAGGCCGTGTCGAGGTAGTCCATTTTTCCGCTGCTGGCGACATCCTCGTCGGTGGATCGCGTCGTGATATCAGCTATGGCCAGGAATGCCATGGTGGCGCCGGCGGTTGTGTGTAACGTGAAAGTTTTGCTGCCAGTAACCTGGACCGGCTTCCCGATTTGGTCGAGTTCCTTGTAAACATTCGACGTGCCGTCCAGTTCTGTGATAAGCGTGAGGTTGCCATCGGGTCCTCCCCCTGAAGGAATGCCTGTCAGGGTTGTAGTCCCCTCCACTATCATCGAGACCGTAACATCAATGGGCGCGCCAAGTTGGGTTGGATCCATTGGCATGAACGTGATGCTGTCCTCAAACTCCGCGATTCCCTGCGCGGAAACGCCGTCGGCGAAGGCAGTGCTGCTAGCGGAAACGAGCACGCCCAGATCGCCGAACATCGACCTACTAGTCGCACTGGCAACTTGACCGCCATGGTTGCAGGAGGCGTTGGCATTCGCCACCGACTGGCCCATAACTTGGCCCGAGTTGTCAGTTGTGGGAGCGGGCTGGCATGTTACATTTGCGATCGCCGAGAGAAAGATTGGACTGGCCCCTGCCGGCACTGCTACCAGAATTGCCGCGCAGCAGAGCGCTATGAGCGCCGCAAATCTGACGGCAAGATTCTTGAATTTCTCGATTGCCGGTACAGGTGATTGATGCCTCATATTACCTCCGGGCTTCTGCTTCTGAAGTCTCCTTGAATGAAAATCCCTTCTGTCTTTCGCAAACGGGATTCCAAACCGAAGGCTATAGCATGAGATTTAAACGTTGGCAACAGATAACAATAGGCGTAGGAGCGCTCTTGCAAGAGGCTTGAACAGATTCGACAATCGGTTGATTTTGCGAATAAGCAATTAGCGTTCGCAGGTTACGCAACCTCAATGGTCACTCGAGGGACTGGAGGACGCCATGGAAGACAAGCGGCTCGCGGCGAATCCCTCGGGGCTGTGCATGTGCGGGTGTGGGCGAAAGACGAAGATTGTGACGAAAAGCGATCGGCGACACGGTCATGTAATGGGTCAGCCTTTTCGATTTATTCA
>DATMPC010000114.1 GCA_035567895.1 Terriglobales bacterium
AGGTAATGAAATATCGAGAAGCGCACTGAATCATAGAGGCGAGCCGGGCGGTCACGGTTGCGTTGCGGAGTCGGAACACCGGGGATCGGAACACCTGGGAGTGGCATCCGCGGAGCAGGAAACGGGTTCCGTCCAACGGGCAGCGAGATCTCCACCGGCGCAGTCGAGCGAATTGTCTGCGCCTGGTCTTTCAGCAGCGCTACGTCAGAGGTTGGCACCTGCAGCGTCTCAATGCGATTGGCATAGCTCACCAGGAAAGCCAGATCGGTTGGCCTGACGACGCGTTCGACGAACATGCTGGTTGCCTCCGCCTCAAACGCCAGCGTGCTCGGCGTGCTGGTGCCGGTATCCAGCAGGACGCCGACGTTCAGCGGCACATCCGAATGGTGGGAGAAGAACTTGATCGTTTGCAGCCGGCCGTCTTCACGCACTTGAAACTGCTGCTGGTCAAGATCGTCGCGCAGGCGCTTGTGCGAATCGCGCACGGTGAAGTACACGGAGACGAGGTTTACGTCGGATGTCAGCGTTGTGTCTTTGTTTTGGGCACTCTCCTGCGCGCGTGCAGGTGAAAAGACGAGCAAAAAGGTGGCGCAGAAGATTGGGACAAAAGCGAGGCGAGGCAGGCGGCGCATCGTTTCCTCCTACCGGTCATATCCAGCTGTTCGGTGCTAACCCAGAAAGCTGGAGAACGATTCGCTAAAAAATCAAGAGAAAGAAGGATAGCCTAGGACAGCCTGGTAAATAGCTTCAGAGCCTTCGCCGTGAGCGCATCGCAAATAGACACGGTGATCGCCTACATTCGGAATCAGCGCGAACATCACAAGAAAGGAGCCTCGAACAGGAATTTCTGACGATGTTGAGGAAGGCGCGAATTTCTTATGACCCAAAATATCTGTTCGGGTGAGTGCCGCGCCCCCGGCGCTCGATTTCAAAATCTTCACGTTACCCAGCCCTTCCGGGACTGGGCTCACGTTTAGCCAACCGGCCCTCCGGGCCTGACATTTTTGCGCGTCATCGATTTCTCGTCCTTCCCAAGCAAATGGCCGGGTCTCGCTACAGGCGTCCTCGCAATGAACCGGCAACAGTTGACGGGCGAATAATGCGCCTAAACATTAACCGCTTGCTATTCCGGAATTGGGATGCCCGCACGAACCACGCGGATCTGGTGGTCGGTAAATTTCACCGGGATGTCCTCAACCTTGTATTGCGGCATATGGCAGGTGACGCAATTCTTCTTGCTCGTCGGGCAGGCCGCTCCGGGATGATCCGTGGTAATTTTTCCTTCCGTGACGTGACAAGCGAGGCAGCGCTCGTCATAAGAAGCTGCTTCGGTAACTAGCGGATGATGGGGATCGTGGCATGCAACGCAGGTAATTCGGGCATCGCCTTTGCCCCAGCAACGACTGTTTTCCAGACGGTACGGTTGGAAGCGCAGAGACTTCGGGCCCGGTGATTCGTTCAGAGTCACGTCCCACCACGTACGGTGGCAGGAGCCGCAGTAGTCCACAGATTCGACGGGATTCAGATGATCGGGGTTCATGATCAGGCCCGCGATTTGCTCGATCAACCCTTCCTTGGCCGCGGCGACGTGCTTCGCGCCGGGACCATGGCATGCCTCGCAAGTCACGCCCGGGATCGCGCGCTGAGCATCGACGCGACCATCGACCACGCCGGCGGTGGTATGGCAGTCGAAGCAACCCCGCACCTCTGTGGGAGTCAGAGGGCGTCCAATGGCTTTCTCCAACGACGACGGCGCAGTATGGGGCTGGTCGACGGTGAAAGTAAATTCCTTCGTGTCCGGATAATAAGTAATCGGCACTAGGAACGTCCGCGACCCATAGTCAAAGAACCAGCTCTGTCCCATGCGAATTCCAAACGCCCAGCCCAGAGGGCCGGAGATCGAGCGATTGGCGTCCGCGATGGAATACGTCTGCGCCTTTCCGCCGCGAGTTATGTCATAGGTATAGGGCCCAAGCTGAAAATGTAGGGGGTTCGCGCGCAGGATTTCGGAGTCAATGGCAGGGCTGGCCGCGCGGGCCATCGCCGTTTGCCGTTGTGTTGCCGCAATTCCCGAATGACACTGCGCGCACACCGCAGACCCCACATACTCCTCCCGGCGTGATGTGCCCTTCGTAGGCCACCAGCCAGGTTTCTGCAAACGCTCTCGCGTGCTCAGTTGTTCAGCCATGGTCGCAGGACCCTTTGAGCTGGAGTGGGGATCTGCGGCCGACAGTGAAGTCGGCGCGGAGGTGGTCAGGGTTGGAGAGGAGGCGCCTGCCAGCGCAATCACAAGACAAGTTCTGCCTAACCGGCACCAGGTCATGTAAGGCCTTCCACAGAGCATGAATACCCTGAGTTTCCAACAAAACCAAGCGGATACATCTGACCGTCTTAACAGAATCGTAACAATTTCCGCGGGACCAGCCCGGCTCCCGACGTTGACAGGCTTCGATCTGAAGCCGAGAATAAGCCCGCTGAGTCTGACGGCTGATTCGTTGTAGCGTCGGTTGTCCTTCAGTTCGCCAGAAGAAGGCAGGACGTCGTACCCTAAGTCGCTAACCCCCTTGCGAAAGGAAGGTCCAGCCGTGAACGCTACACGCAGAGATTTTCTTAAGGTCAGTGCCCTGGCGGGAACTGGCCTTTCCCTTTTTGGATTTGACTTAACTCCAGCCTACGCGCAAGTTCGCGCACTGAAGATCGCACGCGCAACAGAAACGCGCTCTACGTGTCCTTATTGCTCGGTAAGCTGCGGCGTCCTTATCTACACGATCGGCGATAAGGCCAAAAACGTGACGCCGCAGGTGATCCATGTCGAAGGCGATCCGGATCATCCGATCAACCGTGGAACGCTTTGTCCGAAGGGCGCGTCGCTGGAACAGGACATCCTCAATCCGCGCCGCCTGCTGAAGCCGCAGGTGCGCCGGCCTGGCTCGTACCAGTGGGACGACATCTCCTGGGATCAGGCGATTGATGAGATCGCGCATCGCGTAAAGAAGACGCGCGACGACACTTTCATTCAGCAGGATGCGCAGGGACACACCGTGAATCGATGCGAGACGATCAGCTGGATCGGCGGATGCACCGACACGAACGAATTCAACTATCTCGTCGGCAAGGCCATGCGCAGCCTGGGGGTCTGCTACATCGAAACCCAGGCCAGAGTTTGACACGGCCCTACGGTCTCAAGTTTGGGACCAACATTTGGGCGCGGAGCCATGACCAATGGCTACACCGACATAAAGAACACCGACATGATGTTGATCATGGGTGGCAATCCTGCGGAGAACCATCCATGCGGATTCAAGTGGGCGATCGAGGCAAAGCGCACTCGCAACGCCAAGATGATCGTGGTCGACCCGCGCTTTACCCGCACCGCTGCGACTGCTGATCTCTTCTGCCAGATTCGCGCCGGCGCTGACATCGCTTTCCTCGGCGGCATGATCAAGTACGCGATCGACAACAATCGCATCGCGAAGGATTATCTCGTCAACTTCACCAACGCCGCGTTCATCGTGAAGGACGGATTTAAGCTGCCGGAGGATGGATTGTATTCCGGCTTCGATCCGGCCACTCAGGTCTACGACAAGTCGACGTGGAACTACCAGGAAGGCGGCGACATGAGCCACGCCGCGGCGGCTGCTCTTATGGCAGGTCCAACTGTTGCCGCGGCAAACAATCGTCCTGAGCCCAAAGGTTCCGAATCGGGATACGAGCCGCAACAGGCGAGTCCGGGCGGCCCACAGACTCCGGGAGGGCATGGCCAGGGCAATCAGGCAGGGGGTCCAGCTGGAGCGAAAGCGACAGAAGCGCCAAAGCCTGCGCCGATTCTTCCGCCGAATGTTGCGTATGACTTGACGCTCCAGCATCCGCGCTGTGTCTTCCAGTTGCTGAAACAGCAGTACTCGCGCTACACGCCGGAGATGGTTGAGCGGATTACCGGCGTTCCCAAAGATCAATTTCTGAAAGCCGCCGATCTCTACACTTCAATTCGCAAAGACGGCGATATGAAGAAGGCCGGCACCGTGATCTATGCCGTCGGCTGGACCCAGCATACTTTTGGTACGCAGATTATCCGAACTGCGGCGATGCTGCAGTTGATTATGGGAAACGTGGGACGTGCAGGCGGGGGAGTGAACGCTCTCCGCGGCCACTCCAACATTCAGGGCGCGACCGATATGGGCGGGGTGTTCGACATCTGGCCGGGATATGTGAAGGTACCGAATCCGACCGACGCCGACCTGAAGACCTATTTCAAGCGCATTACTCCCACGCCCTCCAAGCCGAACAGCTGGGATTCGTTCAACTATTGGTCGAACACGCCGAAGTTTGCGGTGTCGTACCTCAAGGCGATGTACGGCGACGCGGCGACCAAAGACAACGACTTCGCCTTCCAGTACATGCCCAAAATCGACCGCAACTACTCCTGGACGCAACTGTGGGACAACATGTACCGCGGCAAGGTTCAGGGTATGTTTGCCTTCGGCATGAACGGCGTCGCGATTGGGCCGGACTCGCAAAAGAACATCGAAGCGCTCAAGAAAGCGGATTGGCTGGTCGTTGGCGAGATTTATCCCGACGAGACCAGCGAATTCTGGCGCTCGCCGGGCATCAGTGCGGACGATGCCAAGAGCATCCAGACCACTGTTTATCGCTTGCCGTGTGCCGGCTTTGCCGAAAAAGACGGATCGATGACCAACTCTTCGCGGTGGCTGCAGTGGAAGAACATTGCGGTACCACCACCGGGTCAGGCGCGTCTCGATCAGGACATCGTGGCGCAAATTTTTCTGCGTGTTCGCGATCTCTACAAGAGCGACGGGGGCAAGTTCCCCGATCCCATTTTGAATCTGACTTGGAAGTACACGGATCCGCAGCATCCATCGCTGTCTGAGGTCGCCAAAGAGTACAACGGCAAGGCGCTTGCCGACCTCACCGATCCGAAGACGCAGCAAGTGATCAAGGCCGGGCAGCAATTGCCCGGCTTCGCGTGGCTGAAGGACGACGGCACCACATCGTGCGGGATCTGGATCTACTGCGGATCTTGGACCGAAGCGGGACCGCAACTTGCGCGTCGCGGCACCGAAGACCCATCCGGTCTCGGGGTTTATCAGAATTGGGCGTGGTCATGGCCGGCGAATCGACGCATCCTGTACAACCGTGCCTCCTGCGATGTGTCCGGCAAGCCCTGGGACCCTGATCGCAAGCAGATCTGGTGGAACGAAGCCACGCAGACATGGGTTGGAAACGACGTTCCCGACTTCAAGGCTGATTCGAATCCGAAGGACCACATGGGTCCGTTCATCATGAATGCCGAAGGAGTGGGCCGCATCTTTGCGCCGCTGGCGGCCTTTGCTGATGGTCCATTCCCGGAGCACTACGAGCCCTTTGAGAGCCCGATTTCGAATCCGCTGCATCCCAATCAGCAGAACAATCCGGTGGTGAAGAAGTTCACCACGCCGGCGGACAAATATGGGACGCCGAAGGATGGATTCGACATCGTCTGCACAACGTATCGCCTGACAGAGCATTACCACTATTGGACAAAGAACAATCCAGTGAATGTGCAGCTGATTCCCGAGCCGTTTGTCGAGATCCCCGTCGAACTCGCGAACAACCTGGGCATCAAGGGCGGCGACAACGTGAAAGTCACAAGCGCGCGCAGCTACTACGTTGCGAAAGCATTCGTCACCAAACGGATCAAGCCGATGACGGTGGACGGCAAGATGGTGTACCAAATTGGGATTCCTATCCATCAAGGATTTCGCGGCATTCAGGAAGACGCTGACCGCAATGCCCGCACCCTCCTTAACCGCCTCACACCGACGGTGACTGACCCTAACGCGTACACACCCGAATTCAAGGGCTTCCTGGTGAAGCTCGAGAAGGCATGAGGTACTGAGGATGAGCCAGGCGACACTACAAATCCGCAAGATCTCAGGTCATCCCGGGCCGGTGCCGGGCGCGAACGTGGAGCGCGCGGAGCAGGTCTGCAAGCTGATCGATACCACAACCTGCATCGGCTGCAAAGCGTGC
This sequence comes from Terriglobales bacterium, assembly GCA_035567895.1. NCBI lineage: Bacteria > Pseudomonadati > Acidobacteriota > Terriglobia > Terriglobales > Terriglobales bacterium. The sequence goes on from DATMPC010000114.1 coordinate 6,031, forward strand.
GAGGTGGCATGCCTGGAGTGGAATGGGTACAGCTTCAGCGAGACCCACTTCGACAACAGTTACCAGACCATGCCCGAAACTGCATGGAACTACTGGAATCTGATCAAGTTCAACGAGCACGAGCGCGAAGATGGCAGCACGATGCTGCTGATGCGCAAAGATCAATGCATGCACTGTGCCGATCCGGGCTGTTTGGCGGCCTGTCCGGCCGACGGCGCCATCGTCCAGTACTCCAATGGCATCGTGGACTTTCAACAGCAGAACTGCATCGGCTGCGGCTACTGCGTGAGCGGATGTCCCTTCGACATTCCGAAGTTCAATCCCAGCACCAAAAAGATGTTCAAGTGCACGCTGTGCTCTGACCGCGTCAACGAGGGGCTGGAGCCGGCGTGCATTAAGTCGTGTCCGACCGGATGCCTGCACTTTGGCACCAAGGAAGACATGGTCGGAATCGCGGAAGGACGTGCAAAGCAGCTTCGCGATCACTTCGGATTCGACAAGGCTGGAGTCTACGATCCGCCCGGCGTGGGAGGCACTGGCGTGATCTACGTTCTCCACGACGTCACGAATCCCGAAGCGTACGGCGGCCTGCCTAAAGATCCTCACGTGCCATTGATTGTGCGTCTGTGGAAGGGTCCGGCGAAGTGGATCGGCAACCTGGCATTGGCGGGCGGAATACTCGGCGTTTGTTTGCACTACCTCCGTTTTGGTCCGAAGATCGCGCGTGAGCAGGAAGACAAAGAACGCGGAGGCCGGCCGTGAGCACAAGCCAAACCATATCGCCAACTCTCACTGCAGAAAGCCGCGGCGGCCGCGTCCTGCGCTACACGTTCGCCGAGCGAGTGAACCACTGGATAACCGCTTTCGCTTATACCTATTGCCTATGGACAGGCCTCGCGTTCTGGTCACCTTATTTGTACTGGATGGCGACCATAGTGGGCGGCGGTCCTACCGCCCGCTTCTGGCATCCCTGGGTCGGTTTGGTTTACGTCGCCGGCTGCATATGGATGGTGAAGATGTGGCTGGCAGATCTGACCATCACCGATGCTGACCGCCAGTGGCAGAAGTCGGTAAAGTACTACGTCGAGAACCAGGACGAAAAGCTTCCCGCCATCGGACGCTTCAACTGGGGCCAGAAGATATTCTTCTGGGTGATGCTGTGGGGCGGCATCCTGTTGCTGCTTTCCGGTTTGGGATTGTGGTTTGTGGAGTCGATTCCGGCATGGCTCCGCCACTTGTCGATCACGGTCCACGTGATCGCCGCACTGGCCACGATCGGCGCCTTTATCATTCACATTTACATGGGCACGGCCATGGTTCGTGGCAGCTATACCGCGATCGTCCGCGGCGAGGTAACGAGTGAATGGGCCCGGCATCACCACCGCCTGTGGTACGAAAAGATAACGGGCCAACGACGAGAGCGATGAAGCTTTCGAAGTGGGATCAGCGCATTCAGCGCGCTGAAAGGTTGGCGGAGACCCATCCGTTTGCAGAAGAGGTGCTGCGCTTCTATAAAGAAGTCGCAATGTTGCAGCGCGAACTCTACTTTTCGTTCGAAAGATTGTTCGGCGGAACTCTCGATGCACGCGAAAACGCTCTCCTCGACACTGACCTGAATCTCGATCCAATCCTGCCGAGCTTTGGAGTCTTCCTCTCGCGAATCCAGACGATCGCGCCCGGTCCTATTCGCGCTTCGGCGAGCAACCTCCAATCGCAGGGCGTGCCTGGTTGGCGGGACTCTCTCACCTCTTCATGGTGGAGTTCTCCAGATTTTCAGCCTGCTGCCGGTGACGGAGAAGCGCTGCTGGCGTCGATGTTCCTGCAACCACTCGCAGAGTTTCTCGCGGACCGCAGCTCGCCCCAACCTCGCGGCGAGACTCTCGCAATTTGTCCGGTCTGTAATGCGCGTCCGCTGGTGGGCGTGCTAAGACCGGAAGGCGATGGAGCCAAGCGATCTTTGATTTGTTCGCGGTGTGCGACGGAATGGGCGTTCCGCAGAATCGTGTGCCCAGCGTGTGGCGAAGAGACAGTGGACAAACTCGCAGTTTATACCGCGACGCAATTCGAGCATGTCCGCGTCGAAGCCTGCGACACGTGCCGGTACTACATCAAAACCGTTGATCTAACCAAGAACGGTCACGCCGTGCCAGTAGTGGACGAACTGGCCACGATTCCATTGAACCTGTGGGCGCAGGAGCACGACTACGTCAAGTTGCGCGCTAATTTGTTGGGAATTTAAAGAGGAACGGCATCACCGCTCAGCAGATCCAGAAACGCCCGTGGGCTGACAATGCGGACCTGTTGATATTGCTTTATGCTCAACAAATCTGAATCGCCTGCGACGATGAAATCGGCGCGACCTTCAAGTGCTGCCGCTATGTACTTGTCGTCGTCAGGATCTTTGCTGACGGGTGTAATCCCGTACTTGCCGGCGACGAAGTAGGAAAGAACCACAATATCCTCGAACCATCGCTCAGTATCGAAAGCTTGACTAAGATATTTACGAATTTTCGGATATTTGAGGGCGCGCAAAACTTCGTCGACAATAGCTTGCGACAACACTAACTCAAAGGCACCGTGACGCAGGAACCGTTCAATGATCGCTCCAGGCGGTCCCTCAGGACGAATCGCGGAGCTTATAAAGACATTTGCATCCAGAACGGCGCGGAGCACGCGCTACTTTGCCTTGCCGTCCTTTGACTTGCGGCGCGGCCTTGATGTCCGCCGGCGGGACCATAGCTTGGCTTCCGCTGCCAGCTTTGCTGCCTGCGTATCAGTCAAAGGGCTGGGTTTCTGTTGCTCCAACAGTTCAAGAGCGTTGCGTTGCGCAAATCGCCTCATCTGCTCCAGGCGTTCGACCCCCACCAATGCAGCGAGAGGCTTGCCCTTCCGCTCAATGATGAACTCATCATTTCGTAGAGCCACGCGATTTAGCAGATCGCCGATCCGTTGACGCACATCGATAGTGGAAACTTTTTCGGTCATTTAATTCTTCATCACTCGCAACTATTGTAGTTGCAGCAGATGCAATAGTGGACTATTTTTTTTATTGCTTCACTTGAGCACTTTTGGAAGAGTCGCAACTTGTTGAAACTACCGCATCAAAAAAGAGGAGGCGCAATCGCTTGCAGTGCGCCTCGTTCCATGGATCAGATGTTTCGTTTAATCAGGCAAGATCAAACAACAGTATCTCGCTTGACTGCTCATTCTCACCAGTTATCGTCAACGATGCTTCGTCGCTCACGGACGCAGCATCGCCGCCCTGAAGAGTCTTCCCATTCAGAGTCACAGCGCCCCGAATCACATGTACCCAGGCATATCGCTCTGTGCCGAGGTCATAGGAAACGGAATCGCCCTTTCCTAATTCGGAAACGAAGACCTTGGCGTCCTGATTGATCTTCGACGCGCCATTCCCGGCCTTTGGGCCGGCCAGCAGCTTGAGCTTTCCCTTCTTCTCCTCAGGATTGAACGCGATCTGCTCGTAGCTGGAAGGAGTTCCGGTAGTCGCGGGCTCGATCCAAATCTGCAGGAAGTGCACAGGCTCGCTCTTTGACGCGTTGAACTCGCTGTGCATCACGCCTTTCCCAGCAGACATGCGCTGAATCTCATTGGGACCGAGCACCTCTTTATGTCCCATGCTGTCCTGGTGCGCCAAAGACCCCTCGAGCACGTAGCTGAGAATCTCCATATCGCGATGCCCGTGAGTTCCGAATCCTTGTCCCGGAGCTACCCGGTCTTCATTGATTACGCGCAGGCTGCGAAATCCCATGTTCTTGAGATCGAAGTAATTTGCGAATGAAAACGTGTGATATGAGTTCAGCCAGCCATGATCGGCATGGCCGCGCTCCTCGCTTTTACGAATAGTGATCATGTTTCTAACCTCCCTTACAAACTTTCAACCAACTTCTTTTTTTCGCCCTTATCCCTTACCTCTTCCGCGCGCAGACCTAACTTCTTAATCAATAGATAGAGTTGCCGCCTCTCTTCTTCGTTCAAGGGTGTGGTTGCCGACTCAAGGTCCCTGAGGTGCTGCTTGAAACTCGTCTGGATTACGCGCCTGCCTTCTCCGGTTAGTTCAATCACTCGCGCACGTCTGTCAGCCGCGGTGAAGTTGCGTGTCACCAGAGCGTTTTTTTCCAGACGATCTATCGCGGCCGTCATGGATCCGCTCGCAAGCAGCACTCTGCTCTGAATTTCGGTAATCGTCATCGGACCTTTGTGGAGCAGGGCCTCGAGCACCATGAAGTCGGTGAAGCCAAGTCCGGTGCCAACGATGCTCTGCTCAGCCAATGCCTTCATCGCGCGATGAGCTTTAGAGAGGACCAGCCAAAGCTTCGCCGCGTCGATCTCTGCGCTCTTGGTCATCGTGATCCCTCAGGCGCGCTGGCGTGCCGCCACGCTCGAACCAGTCGCAGAGAGTGCGCGGTCAATCGAGAAGGCGCCGCCTCCCTTGATCATCAGGAAGATCGTGGCCGCCAGCGTCAGTAAGTGGTACTCAATGCCTTCTCCCTTTTGCGTACCTGCCCAATTCATAAAGAAGCCAAATTGAGCGTGAACCATTGCTATTGCGACCAGCATGTTGACCGTGATCCCAAATGCGGCGATGCGGGTGAGGAAACCGAAGATCAGTCCCAGTCCACCGAAGAACTCGGCAGCGATGGCCAGAAAGGCAAGCACGGCTGGAATGTGCATGGCTCCGGTAAAGAAACCCATTGTCCCGGTAAAGCCATAGCCGCCAAACCACCCCAACATCTTCTGGGCTCCATGAGCGAAGAAGACGATGCCAACAACTAAACGAAGAACGGTGATTGCAGTACTGTTTTCGGTCGAAATCAATTTGCGAAGCATGAACAGCCTCCTTATTTAAGGCGTCGAAATTGTCCTGATTCAGGGCAGCCGAATCAGAATAACCATCAGATGATATATCTCGATATAAAGATTCTTTTCATGGAGGTATATGAGAACAAAGAGTTCCGGGGACAGGGTTTGCAAAAGCCGAGGTGGCTAGCTATGCCGAAACAACGAGGATTCGACAAATTTTTCGCAACTGCTGGGCGCGACTTATCACCGAAAGAGAGTGCTTGGCTTCGCGACGGGAGGCCACGGCATAGAATGTAGGACGCGATTTGTGAAAGGAGTTTCAATGCCCTCGAAACGGAACAATCATCGTCCGACTGCCAAGCTCAGCGCCCAACCCAGGTTGCATCAGAGTGCCAATGAACTTCAGGCCTACGGAACGGTGAATCATCTACTGCCGCTCGAACTGGAAGAGCCGGTCCGACTTGAAATGACGGCGCAGCTCAATCAAGTGCTCGCTGACACCATGACGCTTCGCGATTTGTATAAGAAATCCCATTGGCAAACTGCAGGACCGACCTTCTACCAACTCCATCTTCTTTTCGATAAGCATTACGACGAGCAAGCAGAACTCGTGGACTCGATAGCGGAACGCATCCAGCTGCTCGGTGGCGTCAGCATTGCGATGGCCCACGATGTTGCGGAAACCACTCAGATCGATCGTCCTCCTCGCGGACGCGAAGTGGTGCCGGTGCAACTCTCCCGGCTGCTCGATGCACACCAGGTGATTATTGGTGAAGTGCGCAAGCTGGCTCGCCGCGCATCCGAATTAGGAGACGACGGAACCAATGACCTTCTGATTAGCGAGGTCCTGCGCAGAAACGAACTGCAAGTCTGGTTTGTGAGTGAGCACCTGGTGAACGTGCCCCTTGTGCAGGTGAAGCAAGTCACGGCCGGCGCAGCCTGAACCAGTCCTCTGCAGGAAGATTGTTCAAGAATGAGCATGTCGGTAGAGACGCATACCGCGTCTCTACTGAGCTGTACCTGACTCACGAGCAATCGGCTGAGACCGATTGATAGACCTCCTCCGTTCCCGTGGCCTGCCTGAGGCCTCCACACTGTGTCATCCTGAGGCCTGGTGTTGGCAGAAGGACCTTGCGTTTGCTTTTGCCGTTGCTTTTGCCTTTTGCCCTAACCAACCTCAAACCCAACACGAACCCCAACCGCAAGGTCCTTCGGCGAAAATCACGCCTCAGGATGACACGGTGTGGAAGCAATACGCAGCATGACACAGTGAAAATCCCGGGAACAGACGGGAGGTAATCTCGATTTATCAAAACGGAACTTCCCGATATTGAATGATTTGCCGTCAACATAGGGAACAGGGGACAGGTTACAGAGGACAGAGAAGACAGAGGACCAACAGCAGATCCTTTCCGCCGCGGCGGACTCAGGATGTGAAGTGAACAGCCAACGGAGAACCAGGGGACAGGGTCAGAACCGTTCGCGGTAGCGGATGGGTGAAGTGAACAGCCAAGCAACGGCAACAGCTAGAGCGAACACCCGTTCGACTGCGCTTAGGGCAGGCTCCGGTCACCCATTCGGCCTTGCTCAGCGCAGGCTACGGAAACGGCGAAGGTCACGAAATCAGAATGGGTGAAGTAAATCGCGGCCAGTCACCAGCCAACGAGCAACAGCAGATCCTTCGCTCCGCTCAGGACGTGATCGGGTGAAGTGAAGTCAGAACCGTTCGCGGTAGCGGATGGGTGAAGTTAACGACGGATCGGCGAACAGAATCGGGTGATCGGGCCATCGGGTGAAGTGAACGGCCAGACGACAAACAGCGTTTCAGGTTTCGAGTTTCGAGAAGGAACAGCAATCGTCGATTGGCTAAACCAACTGCAACGGCAAAGCAACAACGACCTGTCCCCATCCCCTGAATTTAATTTCCACAGCGAGCGACGGTAAGAACCTTGACTTCGTCCAGCGAGTCGGGGTACCACGGAAGAGGAGATCGACAATCGCTTCGCAGCTCGTCGTCCGGAGCTTCGCAGCTTTGCTCCGCTTACAAGAAAGGGAGGCGCAGAACGATGACGGTCTTATGCTTCACGAGTCTTGGCATTCACTGCAATTTCACTGTTAATTCACTGCCCCTCTCCGGTACCCCCAGTGTTTATGCGGGTTTCGCGCGAAAATTCGTTTTCACTGTTAAATTTGCTGATATTTTCGCTGTTAATTCACTGTTCAGCGCCTGATCAGCGAATTAGCAGTGAATCGGAATCGCCGTCCATCCTGAGAATTTCACCTTAGTACGAAAGATTCGATTCCTTAATCGGGAACCTTAATGCACTTGGCCCCGAATGCCTTAGTCCTTTCAGAAACAAGCAATTAGCAATTAGGGATTAGCCAGGGCAACACCGGTTGCGTGGACGCCGGGGCTCCCAGTGCCTCAGTGCACCGAACTTTGGCAGCAACACGCTGGCATAAGTTGGCGTCCTACGTGAGATGGCCGGGAGGCATTCGGGGACGTTGGCTCTCTTGTTTGCCTCGTTCACCTCGAAAATCAGCAAGCAACGATCTTCCCCGGGAGGCAGGCAATGTCGGTTCCCCCATTGATCGATGCCAGGAAAGCCGCTTGCGAACTCGCCGAGCTGAGGGTTCTTGCGGCGCACCTAAAACGGAAATTGTTCGACCAGTGCTGTCAGTTGCAGCGCGATCCGGAGTCGGTTGACCTTGAGTTCCTCGCCAGTCTCTCTGGCCGTGTGAGAGCCGCCGAACAACGAAAGCAGTTCCTGGAACGGGTGCTGGAGAGCACTCTTGCGGCTGTAGCCGGCCAGAACCAGCAGAGAGATCGGGTGATCGGGTGAAGTGAGGTCAGAACCCCCTGCCGTAGCGGGGGTGCGGTTTGCTCGCAGCTTGAGTTTGGCTTTGCTCGGGAGCGGCTGTGGGGAGACAGGGGAGGATTGCGAGATCCAGTTGTGAATTCCCGTCGCGGCTGGACTCTTCATCTTTGCGCTGACTCTATCGGCCGTCTTTGTTCCACAGCTACGCCGTCGCACCTGCTTCAGTCGCTGATTTATGTCGCTGTTGTTGTACTCACACGGCGACACAGTGCATGGGGTTTTGGCGCGGGATTATGCTCGCTACGTTCTGGAACTTCCTCAATTTGTTCGTTACTCATCTAATCCAGGCCCGGGCGGGAGAGTTTTGGATTCTCACGCACACTGGCCATGTGCGCCGGCCTGACACGCTGATGGTGTTCGTCGGTGGCGTCGCCCACATACTGCTCATCATTGCCTACATGGCCCGGTTCCTCCGGATGCGTCCCCGTGCGAAGCATTGGGGACAATTCTTTGCAGGCGGCTTGCCGGCGTTAGCGTATCTTGGCCTGATTGTCGTCGCTACGCTCCGCACTAGACGCCGCCATCGATATGAGCTCGCCTTCACAGAAGAGCGACGACGGCGCTCCCGTCAAGCTAAACGTAATTGCGATAGCGAGGCGTGAGCTTTTCCGCCGCTGATGTCGGGAGTGATGATTAGCTCGAGCGTGCTCACTCCAGAGAGCCGGACGGAACAGTTCTCAGCCTCATGCACGGTGGTTGGAGGGCTAAAATTCCACTGCTGGCGAACGATCTCATGCGGCTGTCCCGTATTGGGCATCCATCGCAGCACGAACTCCTGTGTGCGCGCTGCCTCGTGCTCGTCGAATGCCAACTCAATGCGCTCAATATTCCGGGGCTGATCGAAGATTAGCCTTACGGTTTGCGTGCCTGCTTCCGACGCGCGCCATCCTCGTTTATCCTCTCTCACCAGGGCTCCTTCGATTGGATGCTGCGGATCCTCGGAAGTCACTTCGACGGAGGCTGCTGTGTCCAAGTCCAACCATTGGACTTCGGGGACTGGCGCGACCTGCCGGATCGGACTGATCAAGCGCTTGCGTAACGATTTTTCCTTTTGCTGCGCGGGCCGGTGCGGATATGGAACATGTACCTGCTCTTCGCGCTCATCCGAGCGTGGCCTGACTTCTCCTGTGCCTCCGCATTGCTGGCACGTTCTACCGTTTCCGTCTGTCCGCCGGCCCTTGCAGACTGGGCATTTCTGATTCATGGGCATCCTTCGATCATACCCCTGAGCGGAGCAGCCGGTGTTTTGGCCGCAAGTTATTGATGCGATTACGCGAATGAATTCCTTGGGTCCATCGAACTATAGCGTCAAAGTTTCGACACGTGTCACTGCGAAGTGATGGCTTACTGTCGTAGTCAGTCCTGCTGTCTAAAATACCGCCACTATTCAATTACTTTACCCGCCCTGTTTCAAACACAAGCTTGGCAACTCAAGTGCTTTCCTAAAGAACGAAGCGTTTCGCCCAACTCCTTCGCACCGGGCGACCCTGGATATCGATTCAACTTGAAGGTTACGAGGTAATTATGTGGATTGTTAGGCTCGCGCTTAGGCGGCCCTACACGTTCGTAGTGCTGGCGATTCTGATCTTAATCATGGGAACGCTCGCTGCACTCCGCACTCCCACGGACATTTTTCCGAATATCAACATTCCCGTTGTGAGCATTATCTGGAACTACACGGGTCTGGCACCGACGGACATGGCGAATCGGATTATCAGCCTTCAGGAGCGCAACTTAACCACGACGGTCAATGACATCGAGCATCTGGAATCGCAGTCCCTGAACGGCGTTGCCGTGATCAAAGTGTTCTTCCATCCCGGCGCGAATATCAGCACGGCGATTGCGCAGATTGCCGGCCAATCGCAGACTCAGCTCAAGCAGTTGCCGCTGGGGACGACACCGCCGCTGATTATTACTTACAGCGCATCCAGCGTTCCGATTCTGCAGCTTGCGCTCTCCAGCCCATCGCTTTCCGAGCAACAGTTGAATGATTACGGATTGAATTTCATCCGGCCTCAGCTCACGTCGGTGCCGGGAACTGCTATCCCTTACCCGTACGGCGGCAAGCAGCGACAGGTTCAAGTGGACTTAAACACCACTGCACTTCAGGCAAATGGACTGTCTCCGTTGGATGTAGTGAATGCAATCAGCGCACAAAATCTCATTCTGCCTACAGGAACTGCGAAGATCGGCGCGTTTGAATACAACGTCGACATGAACGGAAGCCCCACGACGATCCAGGGGCTGAACGATCTCCCCATCAAGATCGTTGGGACCAGGACGATTTACATCCATGATGTCGCGTTCGTTCGAGATGGCTTCCCGCCGCAAACCAATATCGTGCGGGTGGACGGCCGGCGCTCGACGCTCATGACGATCCAAAAGATCGGCAATGCTTCAACTCTGAACATTATCGCCGGTATCAAGCAGCTCTTGCCCAGCGTGAAGAACACGCTCCCACGGGATCTGCAGATTCGCATGTTGGGAGATCAATCTGTCTTTGTACGCGGAGCCATCACCGGCGTGGTGCGTGAGGCGCTCATCGCTGCCTGTCTTACGGCGGCCATGATTCTGCTGTTTCTTGGAAGCTGGCGCAGTACTGTCATCATCGCGATTTCGATTCCTCTTTCAATTCTGTCTTCGATCGCTGCGCTTAGCGCACTGGGCGAGACCATTAATCTCATGACGCTTGGCGGGTTGGCGCTCGCCGTTGGAATCCTAGTGGACGATGCAACCGTAACCATTGAAAACATCCATCGCTACCTCAGCGAAGGCAAGGAATTGGAAGAAGCCATTCTCGATGGCGCGCAGCAGATCGCGATACCCGCGTTGGTTTCGACGCTCAGCATTTGCATCGTGTTTGTGCCGATGTTCCTGCTAACTGGTGTCGCGCGTTATCTGTTTGTGCCGTTGGCAGAGGCTGTGGTATTTGCCATGTTGGCTTCCTATCTGCTTTCGCGGACGCTCGTGCCTACTCTGGCCAAGTACTTCCTCAAGGCACACGAGGAGGGAAGTGGACATGAACCCAGCAGGAACCCATTCGTGCGGTTTCAAGCCTGGTTCGAGCGTGGGTTCGAGCGTATCCGCAGCGCCTATCGTGGGCTGCTCGAGACATTCATCAATCATCGTCGCATTTTTGTGGGTGGCTTTCTGTTGGCCTGTTTTCTCTCTTTCGCTCTACTGCCGTGGCTGGGACAAGACTTCTTCCCCGCAGTGGACAGTGGCCAGTTCACATTGCACCTGCGTGCCCCGACCGGAACGCGGATTGAAGAAACTGCTGCCTTGTGCGATCACGTGGAAAACGAGATCCGCAAGCAGATACCGGCCGAGGAATTTGCCGGAGTCATCGACAACATCGGTCTGCCTTATAGCGGAATCAATCTTTCTTACAGTAATTCGGCTCCGGTGGGGACGCAGGACGCTGACATCATCGTCGCTCTTGCTCCAAAGCATCACCCAACCGCGAAATATGTGCATGACCTGAGGCTCACGTTGGCGCGGGATTTTCCCGGTGTCACGTTCTACTTCCTGCCATCGGATATGGTCACGCAGATTCTGAACTTTGGATTACCCGCGCCAATCGACATTCAAGTCGTGGGCAACGATCTGGAAGCCAATCGGCAATTTGCCGATACACTGTTGGCACGCGTTAAGGAAGTTTCAGGAACCTCCGATCTGCGCATTCAGCAGACCTTCAATCAGCCGAAGCTGCATATCGATGTGGATCGCACGAAGGCGGCCGACATCGGATATACCCAGCGAGACGTTGCGACCAACCTGTTGGTGACCCTCAGCGGTAGTTCTCAAACCTCGCCTACCTTCTGGCTGAACCCGAAGAATGGCGTGAGCTACTCGATCGCAACGCAGACGCCGCAGTATCGCGTTCAGTCGTTCCAGGATCTGAACAACATTCCCGTAACGGGCACAGGCACTGCGCCGCCTTCAATTCTTGCCAGCCTCGCTTCCGTGACCCGCGTTTCAGACATGAGCGTGGTTTCGCACTACAACGTGGCTCCGGTGATTGATATCTTCGGTTCCGTTCAGGGCCGCGATCTGGGCGGAGTATCGAAAGACATCTTCTCCATCATCAACGCCAGCCAGAAGGAACTTCCACGTGGATCGAAAATTATCGTTCGCGGCCAGATTCAGACCATGCGCTCGTCCTTTTTGGGCCTGCTGACTGGACTGGTATTCGCCATCGCGCTGGTGTACCTGCTGATCGTGGTGAATTTTCAATCATGGCTGGATCCCTTCATCATTCTGATGGCCTTGCCCGCGGCACTGGCGGGAATTGTCTGGTTCCTGTTCATGACGGGAACCACCATCAGCGTTCCCGCTCTGACCGGCTCCATCATGTGCGTCGGTGTCGCAACGGCCAACAGCATCCTGGTAGTCAGCTTTGCGAAAGAACAACTGAGTGAAGGACGCAGCCCCGCTGAAGCAGCCCTGCAAGCCGGATACATGCGATTTAGGCCGGTATTGATGACGGCTTTGGCGATGATCATCGGAATGGCGCCCATGGCGCTGGGACTCGGAGAGGGTGGAGAGCAGAACGCTCCTTTGGGCCGCGCCGTAATCGGTGGATTGCTCTTCGCCACTGTTTCCACGCTTTTCTTCGTCCCCGCCGTCTTCAGCGTCGTCCACAGTCTGCGGCAACAAGACGCGGCCGGAGAACAACATTAAGAGATTCCCGAACCGGAATAGGAATAATTATGGCAACGCAATCACAAACAGAAATCAATGTTCCCCAAGAAGCACCAACACTGAGCGCTGAGCAACCTCAGCGACGGTCCGAACGAGGTTGGATCGCGGGTATCGCGATTTTCCTTGTCTTTGCTGGAGTAGCCGCGTTCGGCATTGTCGCGCGCCGCCACAAGGGCGCTACGGTGCAGGCTGAAACCGCACAGTTGGCGGTTCCATCAGTATCGGTGGTCTCTCCGCAACATTCGGCGTCGGCGCAGGAGATCGTGCTGCCAGGGAATGTTCAGCCCTTCGTGAGTGCTCCAATTTACTCACGCACGAACGGTTATCTAAGACGCTGGTATGTAGACATCGGGGCGCATGTCAAAAAGGGACAGTTGCTGGCGGAGATCGACACTCCCGAAGTGGACCAGCAGTTGGAGCAATCGCGCAGCAATCTTGCTACTGCCCAGGCTAATCTCAAGCTCGCGGAAATCACGAAGAATCGGTACCAGGGTTTGCTGGCTACGCATGCAGTGGCACAACAGGATGTCGATAACGCCGTAGGCACTTACAACGCCAACCGGACAATCGTCGAAGCCGACCAGGCAAATGTGAAGCAGCTTGAGGTTCTGCAATCGTTCGAGAAAATCTATGCGCCCTTTGACGGAATTATTACCGCACGCAATACGGATATCGGAGCGCTGATCGCCTCTGGCAACAGCGGAGGAGTATCGACCGATCTTTTCCACATTTCTCAGCCGGGCAAGCTTCGTGTCTACGTGAATGTTCCGGAGCAGTACTCGCAGGACGCCAAACCAGGCATGACGGCAGATCTGACTTTGGCCGAGTTTCCCGGACGAAAATTTCAGGGCAAGCTGGTGCGTACCTCAGAGGCCATTAACGTCGCAACTCGCACGCTGATTGTGGAAATCGACGTCGACAATCCTGGCGGCGAGCTGCTCTCGGGCGCTTACGCCCAGGTCCATCTGAAGGTCGATGGACAGGGCTCCTCGTACCTGTTGCCAGTCTCGGCTCTCATATTTCGTTCGCAAGGATTGCAGGTCGCAGTCGTGAAGAATGGTAACGCCGTGCTCACTGCGGTTACTCCTGGCCGCGACTTCGGGGACCAAATTGAGATTGTTTCTGGCCTGACCGGCAACGATCCGGTCATCTCCAATCCGCCAGACTCCATCGTCACTGGACAAAAGGTACAAGTGGTGCAGCCAGCCGCAATAACAGGAGGTGGGCAATGAACTCACGTCGCGATAAAAGGCCTGGAATTCAAATCCGGAATCTCAGCCTGGGAAGTATCTGCATTGCTACTGCAATCTTATTTAGTGGCTGTGCAGTCGGGCCGAAGTACCAACGTCCGCCTGTCGATGTTCCGCCGGCTTATAAAGAGGTTGGCAACTGGAAAGCTGCTGAGCCCAGTGAGCAGAAGCTTGGCGGTAATTGGTGGGAAATATTCCAAGATCCTCAACTGAATGCGCTAGAAGAGCAAGTCAATGTCTCTAATCAAAACTTGAAGATCGCGCAGGCTCAATACACGCAGGCTCGTGCGCTGCTCCGCTACAACCGCGCCGACTACTTCCCTACGATCACCGCCGCTCCATCAGTGACACGCGGGAGAGTTTCGAGCAACCGTCCAGCTCAAAGCGCTATTTCCAATGGTAAGACGACCACCGACATCCAACTGCCACTTGAACTGTCGTACGAGATCGACGCCTGGGGACGCGTTCGCAACAACGTGGCATCTTTTCGAGCAGAGGCGCAAGCTAGTGCGGCCGATCTGGCAACAGTGAACTTGAGTATGCACGCGCAACTGGCTCTTTTCTACTTCCAGGCGCGCAGCCTCGACGCGCAGGAACAACTTCTGAACTCCACCGTCGCTCAGTATGAGCAGGCGCTGCGACTCAATGAGGACCGGTTTCGAGGCGGAGTTGGCTCCGAGGTTGAAGTCGAGCAGGCCAGGACGCAGCTTGAAACAACGCGTGCTCAGGCAATCGATGTCGGTGTGCTCCGGGCCCAATTCGAGCATGCCGTTGCCATTCTGATCGGCAAACCTCCGGCATCCTTCAGCCTTCCGCCTCTGCCGCTGCGCACGCCGCCGCCTGCAATTCCGGCAGGAATGCCGTCGGAGCTGCTCGAGCGCCGTCCCGACATAGCGTCCGCTGAGAGACTTGTGGCGGCCGCGAACGCCCGCATCGGTGTCGCCAAGGCCGCCTACTATCCCCTTTTGAACCTCGTGGCCGCCGGAGGATTTGAGAGCGGTTCCATTACGACACTGTTGTCCGGTCCGAGCGCATTGTGGGCGGTAGGGCCGTCGGCGCTATACACGATATTTGATGGAGGCAGACGCCACGCAGCCTCTGACCAGGCCATTGCGGCTCATGATCAAACGGTCGCTTCCTATCGCGAAACCGTGCTCACCAGTTTCCAGCAAGTGGAAGACAATCTCGCCGCACTGCGCATTCTGGAAAAGGAGGCTGAGACTCAGCATGTGGCAGTGGTCGCTGCGCAGAAGTCCCTGGACCTCTCCGTCCAGCGGTACAACGGCGGCGTCACTAGCTATCTGGAAGTGACCGTTGCTCAAAGTGCGGCTCTCGCCGACGAAGTTACGGCCGTGAACATTCTCGGTCGGCGAATGGTTGCGGCCGTCCAGTTGGTCCAGGCTCTCGGTGGAGGATGGGACAGCTCCAGCCTTCCTCAACGTCCGGAATGTTGCGGGAAGCTTGTGGGACAAGAACATCAACAGGCCATCGGGAAAAAAGCTTCGAGCTAAATAACAGGGTTCATCCAGCCCCAACTCCAGATTGACAGAGATGTCCAGATGCCGACACCGTTTGCGTTTGTTGTGGTCTTGACTACGTGACTTTTCAATCTCTTCCGAATGGCACGCCATTTGCCCTTAGGACACTGAATGTCGCGAAGCGACGGCAGTTTCAACAGAAAGGAATCAATAAAAAATGAAGAACCATCGGATTCTAACGATCGTCCTGGCATTGATCACAACCCCATTCGCAGCGTCCGCCCAAGTGCATGGATTGAGTAAGGAAGGAGCCACTCCAACGCCACCGATACTGACTGGCGTTCACGATCGCGATGCCGCAGAGTTGGCAGACGTTCTTGCAATTCCTACACCGGTACCGCTGGGACCAGCCGACCTTCTCAATGAGTACGAACAAGCGATGGCTTCGACCGCTCAAGGCTTCAATGCTGAAGTGAGTCAAATCGCTGAGGCCGTGCAGCAAAAGAAGATTACCGAGGACCAGGGCGAATACCTCTGCAAAGAGGCATACCAGTTAGCAATGATGCAGTTTCAGGTACTCAGCAGCCTGCATGACATGCTGGCAGAACAAATGAGCCAGACGCCAGACGCCCCACAGCCTGAAAATCCGCCGCCAGCGGCAGGACTCAACGGGAGCGGTTATCACAACGACGTCCATACAGTTAGAGCCAACGAGAAGGCCATCTAACCATGGCTCTCCCACAAGGGGAATTATTCGGAAAGATGGGCAGACTTATTTCCTGTTATGAGACTCGTACGATAGGAGAGAACGTTCGACGTATTCCGATACTCACTTGGGCAAACCCGCGGATTCCAGTTTGAGTCTAGACTTAAGAGCGGCTCTGGGATCAGCGCAAGATGTGAAACTACTACTTCATGGAGGTTATGGTGAATAAGAAAGAAGTTTCTGCAAGCTTAGCTGGAAAGGTTTCTCTCGGACGCGAGCTTTCGGTCCATCGCCTTGGCTTTGGAGCGATGCGCCTCACGGGGGAAGGTATCTGGGGTCCGCCGCGGGATCGTAACAAAGCGCTCGCGGTTCTGCGCCGCGCGGTAGAGTTGGACGTCAACTTCATCGATACCGCGGATTCTTACGGTCCCAACGTCAGTGAAGAATTAATTGCCGAAGCCCTGTTTCCTTATCCCCAAGGACTGGTGATTGCAACTAAGGGCGGCTGGAACCGTCCAGGCCCAAATCAGTGGACCCATGACGCGACTCCTGCTCACCTGCGTAAGGCAGTGGAAGGCAGCCTCAAGAGATTGAGAGTGGACCGCATCGATGTCTACCAGCTCCACACTCCGGATCCGGTCGTGTCCTTTGATGCCTCGGTTGAAACTCTGGCCGAGCTGCGAAACCAGGGGAAGATTCGAGTGGTCGCATTGTCGAACGTGACCAGGGAGCATATTGAGCGTGCACGCAGGATTGTTCCCATTGCCTCTGTCCAAAACCGGTACAGCTTCGCCGACCGCGAATGGGACTACGTCGTGGACTATTGTGAAAGCAATGGAATCGCATTTATTCCATGGTTTCCTCTCGGGGCAGGCAAGGTCGCCGGAGATGTGCTGAACGAAATCGCGAAGGCGCATCAGGCAACTCCGAAGCAGGTCGCATTAGCCTGGCTCCTGCGCCGCTCCCCCCTTATTCTGCCCATTCCGGGAACCAGCTCGGTCGAGCATCTCGAGGAGAATGTCGCGGCTGCCTCGCTGAAGCTCACGGATGAAGAGTACGAGAGCCTCGCAGGTGTTCCGCAGTTGGTCGCATCGCGATAAGGAACGGAAGAGGGCTGGCCTTCGGCACGGAATTATGGGGGATGGAGTTCTTCAAGAACTGTCATCCCTCGCGCCGCCGCGACGTTGGTGGTACCTCGAAGCTTGGTTTTGCGGCGCGGGGGATCTGCTGTTTTTTCAGTTCGACGCAAACAGCAGATCCCCCAAAGCCGCTTTTAAGTTCTTGGGCTCATGAACGATGCCGCAGCGGCTCTGAGGGATGACAGTGTTTAATAAGTGCATATCGAAAACAAGGCTCCGCTGAAGCCGGACAAAGCAACCTGAACGGCGCAGCTCCGCTTCCCTCTCTACCGAGCCTTGCTGACTGCTTTGACGGCTCTCTTGCTCCTCACCACCTCCAGCCCTACCCATCTCTTGAAGACGAACGATCCTTGGCAATTATGTCCTCTATTAAGCTGCTTGGATTCAGAGCTGATGGCGAAGTCGTACGTTGTTCGCCACCCTGGGCAGAACTCACTTGAACAAGATCTTCGCCATCATGCCCTTGTCTTCATGATTCAGCAGATGGCAGTGGAAGAGCGACATGCCGCGGATGATTGGATCGGTGAAATCCATCACCAGGTCCACTGAGCCGCCGTATGGGACGTCAACGGTGTCGAGCCATACCGGATCTTTCAGTCGCTTATTCCCGACGGCGTACACCAGGAAGTGGACCTGATGAATGTGAAACGGGTGTACCTCTTTGGACAGATTCTCGACGCGCCAGTGCTGCAGCGAACCGACATGCACCGTCAGCATGGGGGCATCGTTCATGTGGAACTTCTGCTGGTTGATGTAGAAGCCCTGTTTGTCTTCCGTGAAGTTGACTACGAATTTCGGTTCAGTATCTTCGACGCGCTTAAGGACCGTGGGCGAGAAAACCATATGGACAGGTGCGCCACGCAGCGAGTGATGAGCCGGGGGACTCGACGCCTTCGCCGGGACGATATCGGCCAGAACCATTGCGGGATTGGAATCGCCGTCCGGGCCTGTGTCGAAGCAGTTTGTGCGCAAAGCGGCGTGAGAGTCCACTGGCGGTCCAGTGACGATTGCCTCCACTCTCCCTGCTGGTGGAACCAGCACGTGCTTCATCGACCGCTTTAGAGTCGACGGATCGTGGTAGGCGAGTGGCATGCCATCCAGTGCAACCACTCCCAGCGGTTCTGAATCCAGTTCCAGATCGACATAACGATCCGGGCTGGCGTTCACAATTCTCCAAAACTGACGCTCTCCCGGCGCGATGTCGATTTGCGGGCGCAAGGTTCCGTTCACAGTAAACGCCCGTTCTGGATCCTCAGGAGCAGTGCCGCACTGTGTGGTCTGCATCGAGACTGCTTCCATCACTTTGTTTTTGTCGGCGGCATCGCTGGGCAGAACAAGATCGCGCAGCACCATAATTCGCTCGCGCATGTTCGCTACTTCGGACACATATCGATCGATACCCTCAACGACGATGGCGCCGGACATGCCGTCGAGATCCTGCTGGTAGCTCTCTCCATGGGGGTGAGTGTGGTACCAGTAGAGTCCCGGGGCCTGTTCTGCCGGTACTTGGACCGCATAGTGCAAAGTCTCTCCAGGCATGGCCATCATGGTAAGAACATCGTCCTGTGGCTTGTTAGGCGAAACGTGCAATCCATGGAAGTGAAGATTCGTCATGTTCATGCACGGAAGATCCAGACACTTTTCTTTCGATTGCACAGCAAGGTGATTCGTGTATTCCACATTCACGGTGCTTCCAGGCTGGACACGAATCACCGGTGGGATGTCCTTGTCCGCATATCCAAATGCAGACTTACCTGTGACGGGATCTGATACTGCCGTCAGCCTCACGGGGATCGTCGCTTCAGGTAGTTCTGACAGGATGCGATCCTGCCGGGTTGCAGCTGCGCCAAGCAGAGCAATCATCGCCAGCGATGCAGAGCGTGCGAGTTTTTGAACGAACTTTTTCATGGCTTTGCGCCGAATCAGCTCATACTGTCATCCCCCGCTCCGCCGCCACGCTCGTGGGCTTCTGCCTCAATCTGATTTTGCGGAGTGGGGGATCTGCTTTTTCGCGGGAATAAGCAAACAGCAGATCCCTTCGACCGCAAGATCGCAGAGTTGATGGTGCTGAAAGTCTCGCGGCAGTCGAAGGGATGACAATATCAGGAATCTTTTCCTTGCTCCAGACAGCCTGTTGCAATCCCAGCCTTCGCCAAAATGGCACGCGACCGTCATCAGTAGTATTGTCGTCTCGGCCCACGCTGCAATTCAGGACTGATCGTGACGACTTCTCGTCTTCCTCAACGACCTTGAGTCGAAACCTGTTGCCGAACCGGGGCCGACTTTTCCGCCACGGCAGTGATCGGCACGGTGCGAAGTTGCTGCCCGATAAACCTCCCGTGACCATAGTCCGAGGTGAGCAATCGCCGCTCTTTTTGCGTGCGAACTTCCACGAGCGTGCAGCCTTCGGGGGAGTCGACGAAGATAAGTTCCGCGGATTTCGGAGTGTCTTTCAGTGGCAATGGAAGCGTCGCTGCTTCTCCCTGGACAGGCATGTGCTTCGAATCGACAAGTAGCAGCATGCCTGAATCCATCATGTCAACCTCATAAGTACCTGGAGGCAGAATCGCGCCTTCGAAGACGAACGTGAATGGTGGCCACCTGCTTCGCCGGCGCCTGAGCGAACCCTGCCAGCGAGCAAAAACTGGCTACAGCCAAGATCAGCAAAATATCCAGAAGTTTGCGTGTCATATAAATGCCTCTAAGTCCAACCATGCTTGTTGAGTGAACGCAGCCTGAACAAACCATCGCCTGGTGCTGTCCACACCGCTTTGACAGGGGAGCCGAGCCAAGACACCGAGGGAGGAGGCCGCTCGGCTCCCGTGTATCGACCAGGATTCTTGGTCCCGGCTGGTAGGGATGTTGCACGTTCCATTCCACTGCGAGGACGGGACAGCTGGGCTCTGTCTTTAGCGCAAAAGCCTTCAAAACGTCGAATTTCGCTAAGGGCGGAGCGGCGTGCGGTGCGCGGAGGTTCTCTGGCCGGCGTTCATGTGTCAACTGATTGACTGACGCCGTGTCGCAGGATTCACATGCGCGACCGGAATTCATGCGGTGACGGCGGTGACGTCGGCTCGTCGACCAAAATCTCGAGAAACGCGGATACGTGAATCGAGTCCGCTCCCGCCAACTCGATCATTCCTCGTCAGTTCGCGAACGCTGAAACAAACAGAACCGTTTGGAATTCAAGTTGCTTTCATGCACAGCGAGATGGGTTGGAAGGAGAGCGCTATGAGGCGAAAAGAGTCAAACAGGTCGAGATTTCGGTATCGCGTTCTGTGTGTAGACGACAACGAGTTCGGCGCTTACGCCGAAGCAACGATCCTGCGCCATGAAGGGTACGAGGTGCTGGCTTGCTCTGACGCGTTGGAAGCCGCCGCGATCGCCAAAGCCGAGGAAATAGATCTGGCGGTGCTCTCCTACCGGATGCCGGTGATGAATGGCGCAGAGCTGGCGGCGTTCTGCAAGGCCGCGAATCCCGAGATGAAAGTCATTCTTCTTTCTGAATGGCTTGACGTACCGAAGCGTGAGCTCGCGTTCGCCGATCTGTTCCTGCAGAAGTCGGACTACGTGCATGCGCTCCTCGCGGGGGTGGAGGCACTGCTTCCGCAAAATCGATTCCGGGCTCTGCCTGAGTTTGGCAATGATGAGAACACAATGAGAAGGACGGAAAACTGACATGGAAACACGCAGACTTGGTAACAGTGATATGGACATCACGCCCATCGGTGTAGGCGCATGGGCAATGGGTGGCGGAGGCTGGGAATTTGGGTGGGGACCGCAAAAGGATCACGATTCGCTCGCCGCAATTGATGAGGCCCTGGATCGCGGCATCAATTGGATCGACACTGCCGCAGTGTACGGCCTCGGACACTCCGAAAGAGTCGTCGGACGTGCTCTGAAAGCGCGTTCGAAGCGACCGTTCGTCTTTAGCAAGTGCTCAATGGTGTGGAACCACAACGGCGAGGTCGGCCATTCCCTGAAGGCCGGATCCATACGACGCGAGGTCGAAGACAGCCTGAGGCGACTCGATATCGACGCCATTGATCTCTATCAGGTGCATTGGCCCGATCCCGACGCCGACATAGAAGAGGGTTGGACCGAAATGGCGCGCCTGAAAGAGGAAGGCAAGGTCCGCTACATCGGCGTCTCGAACTTCAATGTGCGTCAGATGAAACGTGCGCAGAAAATTGCGCCGATCACTTCGCTGCAGCCTCCCTACTCCGTTCTGGCGCGGGAAGCGGAAGATGAAATCCTTCCCTACGCTCTGAAAAGCAACATCGGCGTGATCGTGTACTCCCCGATGTATTCGGGATTGCTGAGCGGCGCCATGACGCGGGCTCGCATCGCGCAACTGGCGCCAGATGACTGGAGAAAGCGGAATGCAAATTTCCAGGAGCCGTTGCTCTCCCGCAACCTGCGCATCGTACAGCTGCTGCACGAGATCGGCGATCGCTACGGCCGAACTCCGGGTGAAGTAGCGATCGCATGGACTCTGCACAATTTCGCGGTAACCGCTGCGATCGTCGGCGTCCGACATTCTGAGCAGGTAGATGGAATCATCGGAGCCGGCGAATTTCGGATCGATGTCTTCGAAGCCGCACAGATCGACCTCGCTCTCAGGAATGAAGTAGCGGTCGCGTGAGCAGGATAGCGGCAGTCGCCCATGCGATGGCCGCCGCGCTCAACACTCATAGGCACAGGTGGTGACATGTACTACGTATTCATCTTCGATTTCTCACTCGTAGCTCTTCTATTCTGCGCGATAGCATTCTTCGTCTGGTGCTGGAGCTGGATATCGTTCGGAGAAGATCGAAAACCGCAGCCAGTTTATTTGCAGTCCAATTCAGCTGAGCACAAAGCGAAACTCAAGGAACGAACAAAGCGTTACGCCTGACACAGGGAACACAATGTCGCGGTTAGGCCGCGGAAATTCTTCAGCAAGCTTTCGAGAGGTCACAGTGAGTTCATCAATTACAAAATCGGTAAGGCTCGGTTTTATCGGGCTCGGCAACATGGGATCGCGAATAGCGCGACGCTTGATCGACCATGGGTACGCCCTGAGCGCTTATGACATCCACTTCGAAAAGGCGTCGGCGCTCGCGGAATACGGAGCAGATCCGGCAAGCAGCATCGCCGATCTTACACATAAGTCCGATGTAGTCCTCTCCTGCCTGTCGAACGATGAGGCTGTACGCACCGTTTACATTGGACCGGACGGAGTGCTTGGCAATGCGCGCCCTGGCTCGATTGTTCTGGAGATGAGCACTATCTCCCCAAATACGTCCCGCGAACTCTCGCGTCTTGGAAACGATCGCGGCCTGGACATATTGGACATTGCCATTTCGGGAAGCACTCCGGCAGCCGAACAAGGGACGCTCACATTGCTGGCCGGCGGCGATGAAGAGACCTTCCATTCTGTTTCGTCCATTCTGCGGGTCATCGCGCGGCAATACTTCTACCTCGGCGCGAGCGGTTCAGGAACCACGATGAAGCTTGTCGTGAATACGCTGCTCGGTGTGGGTATGCAAGCCGTGGCAGAAGCAGTGGCCTTCGGGGAAAAAGCCGGCCTCGATCGCAGTCTGCTCCTGGACGTTCTGGCGAAGACGGCGGTCATTGCTCCGGCTCTGGCGGGAAAGCTCGAGAGAGTGGAAAAGAATGACTACAGCCCTCAATTCCCAGTCCAACTCATGAATAAGGATTTCCGTTTGATCCTTAAGACCGCAGCTCAAGTGAAAGTACCAATGCCTGCGACCGCAGCAGCCTTCGAGGTCAATTCCGCCGAGTTTCGTACCCAGGCCGATGCGGACTTTTCAAGCGTTGTCGAGTTCATGCAGACACTGGCGGGTCTTCATTCCTTACGGGAACATGCCCAGACAGACGCGGCCGATGAGCACGAAGCGCGCTCAACGTTTGTGGACTATGCAGCGCTACTAGGCACCCCGATCCGCCCAGAAGGCGCGGAGGGAAAACAATGAAACACGAAACGATTCTCTTCATATCCACACAGAAGATGAGCGGCAATTCGGTACTCGCTGCGGTCAAGGCAACTGGTTATCGCGTCGTCAGTACCGCCTCAACACAAGCTGCCGCTTTACTGTTCATCATGCATTGCGCGGCTGTCGTCCTGTTGGATCGCGGCGAGAGCGAAAAGAACAGCCTTGACTTAGCCCGAAACCTGCGTGCGATTTGCCACGATGTTCCGATCATTCTTCTGTCTCCTAAAACGATCAGTCCCTTGCCGTCACACGTGGATGCCTGCGTAAGTACGGCGCCGCCGCTCGCAAATCTCACCTCCGCTGTGTTGCAGGCCTTGGCGGTGGTTGGGGACCGTCATCGGCGCGATTCATTGCGGGAGGTGGCTTGACCTATCTGCATCGAGCAAAAGCCGTTCGACGCCGAGGTGCATGAGTGGCGACCAGTAATACACAATCGCTTGCGCCAGCAGAGTCGATTCTCTGGCGCTATGGATTAGCTCCTGCTTCTGTTGCGGTAGCCCTCGCCCTCGCGCGCACTTTTCTATACTTCCATTTACCGCAGCCGTTTACCGCATTTGCGCTATCGGCAATCGGCATCACATTCTGGTACGGCGGCACTTGGCCCGGCATTCTGGCCACGGTGCTCGCATCGCTCGTCCGCTACTCCCATCTCGCAACTCAGCGCTCCTTTGACCCTGAAATCGGCGCGGTGTCTCTCGCTCTTTATGACCTTGTGTTCGTCATCTTTGCGCTGCTGATGACCATGGTTACGCAAACTCGCGACAAGCTTGAACTGAGTGTCGCGGAGCGAACCGCTGAGCTGACTCGAGCTAACGAGGCACTGAAGCGTGTGATCGCAGACCACATCCTGGACTCGGAGAAGCTGCGCCAGGCCCAAGCTGACCTGGCGCGCATCAGCCGGGTGACTACTATGGGAGAGCTAACCGCCTCTCTGGCACATGAAGTAAATCAACCGATCGGCGCCGCAGTCACCAATGCCAAAACCTGCCTGCGGTGGCTTACGCGTGATCACCCGAATATTGACGAAGCACGCCAGGCGGCATCGAGACTTGTGGAAGACGCAACGCGTGCTGCAAACATTATCGGCCGCGTCCGACTGCTCTTCAAAAAAGGGACTCCGGAACGAGAGTTGGTGGATATAAATAACGTGATTCGAGAGATGATGGTCTTGCTTCGCAGTGAGGCGAACCGTCACTCGATTTCGATCCGTACGCAGATTGCAGCGGATGTTCCCAAAGTTATGGCAGATCGCGTTCAACTACAGCAGGTGTTCATGAACCTGATGCTGAATGGTATCGACGCCATGAAGGATGCGAACGGTCCTCGAGAACTGACGATCCGCTTGCAACCGGAAAGCGACCACTTCCTGGTCTCTGTGAGTGACACGGGAGTAGGGCTGCCCCGGCAGCAGCTGGATCAGATCTTCGATGCTTTTTTTACAACGAAGGATCATGGGACCGGGATGGGGCTGTCGATCAGCCGCTCCATCATCGAATCGCATGGCGGGCGCTTGTGGGCTGTCGACAACTCTCCCCGTGGCGCGAGGTTTTGTTTTACCCTCTCCACTGACGTTGCGACATATGATCTCCGCACGTAAATCGAAATTGATCGCGCTGCCGGTAGCCTCACCCGCCCTGCGCTACGGATTAGCCTTACTCTCCATCGCCGTGGCGCTCGGCCTGGCACGGATATTTCTGTACTTCCATTTGCCACAGCCCTTCGCCGCGTTTGCCCTGTCTGCAATCGCGATCACTTTCTGGTACGGCGGCGCAAAGCCGGGAATTTTGGCAGCGTTGCTCGCGTCGATCGTCCGCTACTCCCTCGATCCAGGAGCGGGCGCCCTGGCAGTCGCGGCTTATGACCTCGTATTCGTGATCTTTGCACTGCTGATGTCAATGGTTACGAGAGCGCGTGATCGGCTTGAAGTGGGAGTCGCCGAGCGTACCGCAGATCTGACTCAGGCCAATGAGGATCTGAGGCTCCAGATTGCCGAACGGAAGCAGGTGGAGTATTTGATCGGTCAGGTGTTCGAGTGCTCTCCAGATGGGATCTCCATTATTGGGCGTGATTATAGGTATCGCCGAGTTAACCCAGTGTATGAACGAAATTGGGGAGTGCCTGCCGAGAAAATAATCGGCATGCATGTCGAGGAGTTGGTGGGAAGCGAGATGTTCGAACAGAAGCTGAAGCGGAACCTGGATCGATGTTTTGCGGGAGAGGATTTCAGATATGCCGACTGGTTCAGCGACGTACTCGGACGCCGGCGATATCTATCCCTGAGCTATTCGACCCTGCGTCCGGATTCCGAGCGTGTTGAGGCCGCGCTCGTGATGGTCCATGACCTCACCAATCACGTGCTGGACACGGAGAAACTACGCCAGGCCCAGTCGGACCTGGCGCATATAAGCCGTGTAACCACCATGGGAGAATTGACCGCGTCTTTGGCGCATGAAGTGAATCAACCGATTTCTGCCGCCATCACCAATGCCAACACTTGCCTGCGCTGGCTGACGCGTAACCCTCCTGACATGGAGGAAGCGAAGGAAGCCGCGCTAAGAATGGCCAAAGACGCCAGGAGAGCCGCCGACATCATCAGCCACATCCGCCTACTCTTCAAGAAGAGCGGTCCGCACCAGGAAATAGTTGACCTAAACGAAGTCATTCAAGAGATGTTCGTGCTGCTACGCAATGAAGCCAACCGGTATTCAATTTCCATCCAGGCCGATTGTGCCTCAGATCTTCCGAAAATCGTGGCAGATCGAGTTCAATTGCAGCAGGTTTTGATGAACCTCATGCTGAATGCCATCGACGCCATGAAGGCAGTGAACCTGCAGAGACAGCTTACGATCAAATCGGAGCCAGCTGGGAACGATCATGTTCAGATCTCGGTCACCGATACCGGAACAGGATTGCCCCCGCAAGAGAGAGACCAGATCTTTAATGCGTTTTTCACCACGAAAGCCAATGGAACCGGAATGGGACTTTCCATTAGCCGTTCGATCGTTGAATCACATGGTGGCCGCTTGTGGGCAGAGAACAACTCTCCACGAGGCGCGCGCTTTTGCTTCACTCTGCCGGTCAAAGATGAGGCTAGTGCATAATGCCTGGCGACGCGCCTATCGTGTTCGTGATCGATGACGATGCAGGCGTGCGTGTGTCGATCCAGGGGCTGCTGAAATCAGTTGGCTTGCGTTGTGAAACCTTCGGCACAACGCCCGAGTTCCTGCGCGCTCGGAGGCTGAATGTTCCGAGTTGCCTGATCCTTGATGTCAGGCTGCCCGGAATGAACGGTCTCGAGTTTCAGCACGAACTTGCGGATAAGGGCATTCAAATTCCCATCATCTTTATTACCGGTCATGGAGATATTCCCATGTCGGTAAAGGCGATGAAATCCGGCGCCATCGAGTTCCTGACCAAACCGTTCCGGGATCAGGATTTGCTGGATGCGATCCACCAGGCTTTGGATCGTGATCGCGTGACTCGCCGGGCACAGAGCGAGCTCGCCGAATTGCGAAGGCGCTACGAGTCGCTCACCGCGCGCGAACGCGAGGTTATCAGCCTGGTAGTTTCCGGCATGCTTAATAAACAAGTAGCTGCTGAGCTCGGGACCAGTGAAATCACGGTGAAAATCCAGCGCGGACATGTGATGCGCAAGATGCAAGCTGAGTCCCTAGCGGAACTCGTCAGAATGGCGGCGAAACTCGAGCTTCCGTCTGGCAAGAAGTAAGTTGTAGCCCTGCTTTGTTACGGAAGGCGACCTTGCCTGCTCTCGTTCTCCCTTCCTCAACTCCTTCCCAAAATGCCAAGCTGGCCCCACGGTATTACACCACTCATACCAAAGGATGATTGTGCCGCTGTTATTGCCACTGCTAAGTTCTTGATATGGCCAATCAGGGTAAGACAAAACTAGTTGCGATTGTTGACGATGACGACTCGATGCGGAGCGCACTGCAGGGTCTCATGAAAGTGCAGGGGTTTCCGGCACATGCGTATGCATCGGCCGAGGAATTCCTCAAGTCTGGCCACCAGCACCAGACCGCGTGCCTGATCGCGGATATTCGCATGCCAGGAATGTCCGGTCTGGAACTACAGGCCAAGCTGAATGCTGAACATTGCAGGATTCCGACCATTTTCATTACGGCACACGGGGACGCAAGAATGAAAATGCAGGCGCTGAGAGCCGGCGCAGTGGAGTTCCTGGCAAAACCGTTCGACGATGAGGTCCTGCTCGAAAGTGTTCGAGCGGCTTTGGAGAGCTGAGCTTTACAACGAAGCATTCACCCGCCAGGAGGTTCTCAGTGGGAGCTTTTGCAAGACCCGGAATGAGTCAACAAGATTCTTACGACCGCAGGTTCGAGCAGATTATAGGCAATAGTCCTGTTTTGGAATCGGTGCTCGAACAAGTGGAACGAGTGGCGCCTACCGACTCCACTGTCTTAATTCACGGAGAAACCGGCACTGGCAAGGAGCTGATCGCGCGCGCGATTCACAATATCAGCTCAAGGTGCGGACACTCGTTCGTAAAGCTCAACTGCGCTGCTATTCCGCTGGATCTGCTGGAGAGTGAACTCTTCGGCCATGAGAAAGGCGCGTTCACCGGAG
The DNA here is from genome assembly GCA_035567895.1 of Terriglobales bacterium. Lineage (NCBI taxonomy): Bacteria > Pseudomonadati > Acidobacteriota > Terriglobia > Terriglobales > Terriglobales bacterium. Next base: position 33,609 of record DATMPC010000114.1, read on the forward strand.
CCATAGCGCAAAAGATTGGCCGCTTCGAGTTGGCCGACAAGGGCACACTCTTCCTCGATGAAGTAGGCGATATTCCGGCGGCCCTGCAGCCCAAACTGCTCCGCGTTCTGCAGGAGCAGGAATTTGAACGTTTGGGTAGCACTCGGACTCACCAGGTAGACGTCCGGCTGGTGGCCGCTACGAATCGTGATCTCGCAGACATGGTGAAGCGACGCGAATATCGCAGTGATCTTTATTACCGTCTAAATGTTTTTCCAGTCCAGTTGCCCGCTCTGCGGCAACGCCGCGAAGACATTCCCGCTTTGGTTAGCCATTTTGTGGAGAAGTTTAGCCGTAGGATGGGGAAGGAAATCGAGCACGTTCCTGAAGAAACACTTGCCGCGCTCAGCTCGTACGAATGGCCGGGGAATATCCGTGAGCTACAGAACCTGATCGAACGCGCGGTGATTCTGGCGAATGATGGAGTGCTTCCCAATCCTTTGCCCGCCGCAGGACCGCGGGAGGTCACTCCTGCTCCAGCTGGAACTACGCTGAAGGATTCGGAGCGCACTCTGATTCTGCGCACGCTTGAAGCGGTGCGTTGGGTAATCGGCGGGCCAAAGGGCGCAGCTGCCAAACTTGGCCTGAAACGCACTACCCTGATTCACAAGATGAAGAAGCTCGGGATTTCCCGTCCTGGGCTCGAACGATCAGAAGGGGCTGAGGCCGAGGACGCATCGCATGACGGCAGTTCGCGGATGCCATCTCCGAGTCCATTTCCAATTAAGTGAATGGGCGGCGTCAGAAAGAGACTTTTTGACCGCCGCCGTTCGATGGCAATCCTCATTTCACCACGTCCCACGTCGATTTGGCATTGTGTTCTTTCAAAACCGCCGGCCCGAGTCTTGGCGTGTCAGTCCCAAGATCCTTCTCGTAAACTACGCCATCCTGCGTGAGGATGAAGGACATGACGCCCGATTGTCTGTACTCCGCAGGAAACGCCACTAGCACAACATCTGGGGTTTCCTCGCTAGCGATTCGCAAGTAGTAGCCATGGAAAGGAGACGCATCTTTTTTCGGATCCGGAGGGCCAAGAGTGACAAGGCCTTGTGCGTATTGGTTGATCTCGTCATCCCCAATTGCTTGCGCCTCATGCTTTCTTGCCGCGGCAAATGCGCGGCAGACGTCGATTGCGTTGGTTTCGTTCTCTCCCACTCTTCGGAACAGCATCTCTTGGGTTCCGGCATCGGAATCGAAATGCCATTTACCGTTCTTTGAGACCAGAGGGATCGGGAACGGCCAGTTTTCTGCGCCGATGTAAAGTATGGTTTTTCCATCAGACTCTCGAACTAGACGGTGCATTTCCTGATACTTCTGGCTGAAGCGCTCGCGCTCGAGCTTGTCTTCAATATCGTCGTTCGAAGAGGTGACTTCCTTTCCCGCTCGAGAATCGCGCCCACCGGCTGCTCATCTTCATTTCGAACAGCTAAGTAGAGGGCGTGAGAGGCTGCCCCCTCCGAAGAGAACGTCTTCGGTTTTATTGCCTGAGCAGGACTGAATCGAGCCCAAATCACAAGCAACAGGATGGACACGCCCAGCATTAACTTGCGACCAACCCCGAATTCGGAAGCGTTTTCCGACGCAAACTTCGTTTTATTCATGATTGCTCTCCGTTTTAGCAGCAGCCTTTGTAGAGTGGAACGAATCATCTATGACCTCCGCCACCGTGACCGCCACCTCCGCCATGAAAGCCTCCGCCACCACCGTGAAAGCCGCCGCCTCCATGAAAACCGCCGCCGAAGCTCGACTGCCCACGCATTGAGTAGTTTCTGGTTACACCACCGTGATCAAGGCCACCGAACGCGCCAGAATGCGTGCCTGCCTGGCCATGGCCTGCGAATCCACCCTGCGGTGCCGAGTGACCGCCGAAGCCATTACCGTGAACATCGCCTCCGTGAAATGCGTTTCCACCATGAAATCCGCCGCCATGGTTGAAGTTGTCGTGCACGCGACCGGCGTAGTAGCTGCGATTTACAAACGTTCTGCTGTGAGAGATGTAGACGTTGCGGTTGTAGATAATCGTGTGGTGATGCCAGTCAGATCCCCAGTAATGCCAGCCCCAGCCGAAGCCGCCAAAGAATCCGATGGGATAACCTACGCCAAACATGATTCCCGGTGCGGGAACGAACAGTCCGGGATACCAATACCATCCCGGCCACGGCGCGAGCGGTGTCCCATACACAACCCACGGGTTGTATTCGGGAACGTAAACAATTTCGGGGTTGGTTGGCGCGATCACAATTGTCTGTCCCTGCTGAGTGATGTTCTCCTGCGCCGTACTCTTCAAATTCCCCGCTTTCTTTGCCTGCTTGCGCAACGCCTGGACAGCGTTCATCACGTCCTGCTGCTGATTGATGTAGGCGTCGCCGAGTGATGAAGTCCAGGAAAGGTTCTTATCCATGTTGGCAAGCACTGAAGGAAATTCAGCGAGCGCCTTTACGCTCGGATCCCAAGATTGCTTGTCGACTTCCTGGCCAAGTTGGTCTCCTTTAAGGTCAGGATGCTGTTGCATCCATCGGTCTGCTTCCACAACCTGGTCGGGATAAGTAGCGGCCGCCAGAATCTGCGCTACCAGAGCATCCGGATACAGCGCAATCGGCGCCACAAGTTGCTGCAACTGCGCTGGAGTTTGCTGCGCTGCCACCGTTGGCGCAGTCGTGAGAGATTCGTCTGCTTGATAGGCGAAGCTCGGCAATGCCGCGGCAAATACAAGGCCGCCGAAAAGAACAATTGATACAAACTGCTTTAGGAATTTCATAATTGAACCTCCTGCCGAGAGTAACTACACCTACCGCAGCGACCACTCTCAGCCTTTCACGGACCAGTCCCAATCTCTTGCCGGCAACGGCTACCCTCATGCGGCAATAGAGGGGATAAACTGCCGAGCCGTAATCGGACAGTCGGGATGGTCGCATTCGCACGCCACTTCCACACCATCGCTTCCTGCCTGACGACACAACTCGCTGCAGAACTCCTCCCAAAGTGGTACTGCACAAAAACAAGCAATCCGAGCGCACATCTTCTTTTCTTCCTTCATCAACAATCCAACCCTTCTAGCTTCGCCGACAACTCAGGCGCGAACTCTTCGCTTATGGCACGCAGATCACCAAACCTCGCCGTGCCGTTTCAGGAGGGTTTTCAACGCACTTGCGAGCTACATCGGCGAAAAGGCCTGTCAACCCTGTCAACAAATTGATCGTGGACGTCCGCATTTAGACTCCAGGCTCCCCGCACATCGGCTATCTAGCAGTTCCTGCGGAACGCCCGTTTGGCAGATCAACTGCTCTTGCTCTTGTAGACGTGCGGAGCTTGGTGGAAGGAGGTTCACCAATGGCCAACAAGAGACCGAAGAAATGTGCGCACATCCCGTGTCGATGTGAAATCACGAACGGTAACAAGTACTGTGGACAGGCTTGCCAGGATGCGGGAAGCGACGAAGTTGAGATCGCTTGCGACTGCAGCCATCCTGCGTGTCCGCTTGCAGCCTGAGCGGCAGCGCGAGGCCGGGAACAACGCGCATCAGGATTCTAGAAAAAGGAAAGAGAAAATCATGAATACACGAAAAGCAATTTTAACGAGTCTACTGGTATTCGTTCTTACTGCGGCATCGCTTGCGCAGCAAGTAAAGACGGACTATGACCGCGACGCAAACTTCAGTAAGTACAAAACATTTTCGTTTGAGAAGATCCAGACGAAAGACCCGCTCCTGGTCGATCGCATCAAGTCTGCGGTTAGCACCGCGCTGACTGCCAAGGGCTTGTCGCAGGTTGAGTCCGGCGGCGATATCTCCGTCGTGGCCGTGGAGATGACGAACACTCAGCAAAGACTCGACACCTTCTACAACGGCTTCGGCGGCGGTTGGCGTTGGGGAGGACGATTTGGGGACGCCACTACGACGACTGAGACCTACCAGGTCGGTACGCTCATCGTCGACATGTTCGATTCCAGCACGAAGGAACTGTTGTGGCGGGGCTCTGCCAGCGACACGCTCTCCAACAAGTCCGACAAGAACATCAAGAACCTGGATAAGGGCGTGCAGAAGATGTTCAAGAACTATCCTCCAAAAGCGTAATGAATCGGGTGCGACGCTGAACTGCGTCAAGCACAGAAGCTGTCAGGAATTGACTTGAAATTTGGCGCTTCGTTGCACCCGCTTTTACCTCTCCGGCGAGTCCAACTTTGATCGCAGTATACAAATGCCTTTCGGGGGAGCACCAATATGGGATGAAAAAGCAAATCGATTTGGTTTAGCTGATTGCCGAGTTCCTCTCTCCGATCTGATCCAGAGAAGTGTTTGCTCTTGACATCGCCCTTTTATAGAACCCGGCGATGAGATGTTTGGAGTCAGTCTCCGACAAGCCGGTCTTACGTCGAAGTGGAGTGGATTTGTAAACACTGGCCGACTTCACAGGACCGATGATTTAACATCGGCAAACGCGCCGGACGCAACCTCAGCGATTCGTCTTAGGGCAGGCCGAGTCTTTCCCGCTTTCGCAGCAATCCTTATTCCTGCCAGCGCGCTTTCAAAGAAATCGGCAAGACTCTCAATGTCCGCCTGAGCATCAAGTTCGCCTTCCCTCTGAGCTCGTCTCAATGTGTTCATGAACGTGTGACGCTGTGCGTTGGCGGCACGGCGTGTAATTCGCGTCACGTCTTCATCTCGCATCCCGAACTCACAGATGGCATTAATCCCCATGCAACCATCTGTACTGGAAAGATCTTTGCGTTCTGAAAAATGAACCAATGCGCTCCGGATAGCAGCAAGCGGTGACCCTGGAGCTTGGAGCTCGACATTCATGGCTCGAACGTTTTCCGAGACATAGACTTCGAGAGCCTTCAAGAAGAGGGCGCGTTTGTCCCCGAAAGTGTCATACATGCTTTGCCGACCCACCTCCATTGCGCGCATCAGCTCGTCGGTCGACGTGGCGGCAAAGCCTTTTTGAGAGAAGGCGGATATGGCACGATGAAGAGCTCTCTCTCGATCAAATTCCTTCGGTCGTGCCATATCCAACTCTCCTCGCTCTCAATTATGCGATGTATCCCCCATCGATTGTGAGGCTGGCGCCTGTGATGAATCCGGCCTCATCGGATGCAAGATACGAAACAAAACCCGCAATCTCCGACACATCCGCCATTCGCGCCAGTGGAACCAAAGTCTTCACCGCCTCAGCGTGAGGCGCACTCATGTCAGTCGCCGTGGGACCAGGCTGAATATTATTGACCGTAATAGTCCGAGGAGCGAGATCGATAGCGGCCCCTCGCACCAATCCGGTAAGGGCGGCTTTGGTCATGCTGTAAACGCTCGCTCCGGGAAATGCTGCCCGTACGGCAGTGTTGCTGCCGATCAGGATGATCCTTCCTCCATCCTTCATGGCTTGGGAAGCAGCTTGTATACCGACAAATGCTGCGCGGACATTAACGGCCAACATGCGGTCGAAGTCCTCAATGCTGTAGCTGTCGATCGTTCCCCGGATCAGAATTCCGGCGTTGTTAACGAAAATATCTATTTCCCCCAACTCTTTCACGACTTGATTCACGGTTGCGCGAATGTCCCCAGCAGAGGCACTATCCGCCTTGATCGGGAGTACCTTGCTTCCCGCAGCATCTATTTCGCTCGCGAGTCGCTTTGCCCTCTCTTCCGAGTTGAAATAGGTAAATGCGACGGCAGCGCCATCTGAAGCAAGCCGCCTCACGATTCCTTCGCCAATCCCTCGTGAACCACCTGTGACGAGAGCAACCTTGCCTGCAAATGATCGACCGTACTTTTCCGTCATGTCCATCCTCCGGAGCGAGCCCGCCCGGCCTTATTGGATTATATTATCCAGAATAAGATTCAGATCTTCTCTCCGTTGCAGATCAATAACGAGAAACGCCGGGTGCCCGTCTTCGACCCAGCACTTTCTGATTTTGGTTCTCGCTGAGGAACCAAAGGCGGGGCACCCAGCGATCCAGTAACTATTCGATACACGCACCCCGCGAACAAACGCGGAGTGCGGCGCCCCACAGCGATGTATCGTTCACAAAAGTCAAAACCATGACGGAGAATAGGGTGTGACACCCGGCCAGAGGAGGTTCCGTCAACAAGCTGATTTGCTCAAATGGTTGAACTTAAGATAGAGTCCGAAAAACTGGTGCGTGGCGAATGCTGTCCTGCTTAGCGCTGCCCTAGTGAACCAAATGGGGAGTACTCCCAGCCGCGTGCGGTCCGCCACAGCAGATATTGATTCTCCGGTCTCGACAATCGGGCTGGTGTGCCTGGTCGGCCTTCTTTCCTATCTCGTCCCGAGAATGGAAGGGGCTCTGATCCTCCATCCCCAGACGGCATGGCCGCTGTGGCCAGGCTGCGCGATCTTGGTGTCAGTCATGGTGCTGGTACGGAGGAAAGTCTGGCCAGCACTTATGCTTGCCTCGTTCGCAGGTTTCATTCTCTACGATCTTCACGCAGGCGTGCCGGTTTCTTCCACTGCGTGGTTTATTCCGGCCGACACGGTCCAAGTCCTCATTGCCGCACTTGGCCTCAGATACTACTTTGACCGCGTGCCCCGCCTGAACAACGTAGACTCCTTAGCCAAGTACTGTTACTTTGCGGTGTTTCTCGCGCCATTCACGGCAGCGTTTATCAGCGCGCGGGGCATCGCAGGCCCCTACTGGACCAGTTGGAGAATTAGCTTCCTTTCCGAGGTGCTCGCCTTCGTCACTCTGACTCCGGCCATCTTGAGTTGGATAAGTGAAGGCACTGCCTGCGTACGAAAACCACGTTCCTATCATCTCGAAGCGGCTACGCTGATTGCCGGAACAGTTCTCCTGGGGTATATCACCTTCATCGCTCCTGGAATGGGCAACTCGCCGGTACTTCTTTATTCACTCTTGCCATTTCTGCTGTGGTCCGCCTTGCGTTTTGGATCAGTCGGGATTACCAGCTCGATCTTTGTCCTTGCCCTGTTGGCAATCTGGGGTGCAGTGCATGATCGGGGTCCTTTTCACGGGCAGGGGGCGCACAGCAGCATATTGTCTTTACAGGTATTTCTATTTTTCGCTGCGACACCTTTCCTGGTTCTTGCTGCTCTCGCAGAGGATCGCAAGCTTGCCGCGGAAGCGCTCGTAAGCGTGAGCCGCAGGTTGATAGACGCACAGGAGAAGGAACGTACCCGGATCGCCAGGGAGCTTCACGATGACATCAGTCAACGGGTTGCACTAGTTGCCAACGAGCTAGATCAGCTCCAGAAAAAGTCCGACGACGTACCTGCGCCAGTGCGTACGCTTCTGAACGAATTGTTTGGGCGGACGTCCGAGATAGCGAATGATCTTCAATCCTTGTCGCACGAGTTGCACTCGTCGAAACTGGAATATCTGGGCATAACTGCGGCCATGAGAAGCTTCTGCAAGGAATTCGGCAAGCAGCAGGAGGTGGAAATCGATTTCAAATCCGAGGGTTTACCAGACTCTTTGGATCTCAATATTTCTATTTGCCTCTTCCGAGTTCTGCAGGAAGCCCTCCACAATTCCGCAAAACACAGTGGGGCACGGCACTTCGAGGTGCGGCTGTGGGGAACTTCCCATGACATTCATCTCACGGTCGCGGACTCTGGTGTGGGCTTTGATGGGGCAGCGTTGAAGCAAACCGAAGGCCTTGGCCTCATTAGCATGCAAGAGCGGTTGAAACTTCTGAACGGAACGTTTTCCATCGAATCACAACCCAAGCGTGGTACGACTATCCACGCTCGCGTCCCTCTCGATTTGGGGGAACAATTTCGTAATTACGTAGAAATAGCAGGGTAAGAAACTCAGGATCCGGTCCACCAGTTCTCTCAGCCCGTTTTCCTCGCTTCCTTCTGGGGCACTCGGCCCCCAGGTTGTTCGACTTTTTCATCCCGCAATTTGCTCAAACTTTGGGAGTACCGCGACGTCTAACCGCCTACGGAATTCTTAAAGCGGATCAACTAAGGAGCAGTTTTCAATGAAGCGTAGCAAAGCTGCGCTGAACAGGATGGCGCTCTGCGTAGTCTTCTTCCTGTCAGCACTTCCGATTGCCCAGGCAGCGGAACCGATCGCGATCACCATCCGAACCGAGCCGTAGCGTGGCTGAAGACCACGATAACTTCCGACACGAAACAGACAAAGAAGGCAGATATTGGATGGACGCGCGAACTGTGGGTATTCGTGAACGGGAAACTGCAGTATGCCGATAGAAATCTGTTCGATCAGGAAGGAGCGAGAAAATTTCCCGACGGGCGATGTTCGCTCGAGAATGGTTCCTTCACGTTGCCTCTGGAAGCGGGCGACAATGAGGTCGTGGTAGCAATCGCGAACAACTTCTTCGGGTGGGGATTAATGATGCGCCTTTCTGATGCGGAAGGCGTTCATCTGGCAGCAAAGTCGACGGTGCGTGCCCCATCCTTCGCGTTCGAAGGGTGGGGCTACGAAAAGGATGGCGATACGCTTTTCCCGAATTTCGATAATGGAACAGCCGTAGAAGTCAAATCGTGTAGCCACCAGTACAGCTAACCCACCCTTCGCAACGCCAGCGAAGGACGGGGCACCACAGTTCCGTAATGGGACATCTCTAAAAAACGCCGAATCAAAAGAAGGCTGGGCCACCCAGCCGAACAGCACGCGAGACTGGGCCACCCGTCCAGTTCAAAATCTACAAAGCCGGTCCACCTCGTCCCGTTTCGGCATCGATGGCGCGGTTCCCGGGCGCGTGACGGAGATGCCTGCAACGGCACAGGCGAAGCGCGTTGCTTGAACGATGTCGCGGCCTTCAGCCAGGGCGACTGCGAGGCCGCCGGCGAATGCATCGCCGGCGCCGGTGGTTTCGATTACGGGTCCGGCATGGACTGCATCTACAAGCATGGTTATCTCTTTGTTTCTAACCAGCGCTCCGCGTTCTCCAAGTGTGACGATTACGTTGCGGACGCCGCGATTGAGCAGCGAGTCTGCTGCATGCTCCGCTTGATCCTGGCTTTCGATTGGCAATCCGGTCAGCAGGGACGCTTCGCTTTCGTTGGGAGTTAAGTAGTCGCAAAGCGCGTACAGAGAAGCCGGGAGCGTGGTCGCCGGGGCTGGATTGAGGATCGTGGTGACTCCCAGGCTGCGCGCGAGCCTGAGGGCGTGCTCCGCGAGCGCGACAGGTTGCTCGAGCTGGGTGAGAAACACCGCTGATTCCGCAATGCGATTGCGCGCACGGTTGATTTCTTCTGCTGTGAGCTGGTTGCACGCTCCCGGAACTACCACGATGGCGTTTTCGCCTTTGCCTTCGTGCACCACAATGCTGGCGGCTCCGGTACCGGCGTCTTCGCTGGCGAAAAGAAACTGCGCGTCGATGCCTTCCTCGGCGCAGGTGCGGCGTGCGAGATCGCCAAAAGCATCGCGTCCGACTTTGCTGATGAAGGTGACCTGCGCGCCAAGACGCGCCGCCGCAACCGCCTGATTCGATCCCTTGCCGCCCGGCCCCATCCGGAATTCAGAGCCCAGCACGGTCTCGCCCCAGACCGGCAGCCGCGGCGTGCGGAAGGTCAGATCCGCAACGAAGATTCCCATAATGGTGATGTGGGAAGAAATCATGCGAGCGAGTTGCCGATTGTAACAGGCGCACAAAGTCAGTACCGTCCGCGATCGGGGTCCCCGGCCGCCGCTGGTGTTGCGGCGGATGGGGTGAGGGTAGCGGATGGGTAAGCCGCTGAGACTAGACGAGAGCCGCACCCATTCGCTACCGCGAACGGTACTGACTCCACTTGGCTGTTTCTTCGTTCTGTGAAACCCTCCTGTTAAACGAGTACCCGTCAGAACCATATGAACGCTACTTTTCTGATCGATACTGACACCGCATCTGATGACGCAGTAGCTCTGATCATGGCGCTGCGTGCTCCGGGTGTTCGCGTAGCGGCGATTACAACGGTCGCCGGCAACGTCGGCGTCGAGCAAGCCACTCGCAACGCGCTCTACACGGTTGAACTCTGTGGAGCCGATGTTCCGGTGTACGCAGGGGCCGCGAAGCCGCTTCTGCGTGAGCATCAAAACGCTGCCTGGTTTCATGGGAGCGACGGGTTTGGAGAGCACAACTATCCGCGGCCACGTCGATCTGCCGGAGAATTACACGCGGTGGATGCCATCATCGAAACCATCGAAGCGAATCCTGGCCTGGTGATCGTCACGTTGGCGCCGCTCACGAATCTTGCGCTGGCTCTGGCAAGGAAGCCTGCGATTGCCGCAAACGTAGGACGGTGTGTAGTGATGGGAGGCGCGCCGTGCTGTGAAGGGAACGTGACACCGGCTGCTGAATACAACGTTTGGGTGGATCCTGAGGCGGCGCAGATCGTGATGCGCAGCGGCCTTCCGATCGAACTGGTGGGTTGGCATCTTTCACGGGGAGAAGCGATTGTTCGTGACGACGACATTGCTCACATTCAGACTTTCAAAAACAAAGTCGCTCACTTTGCCATTGAATGTAATAGTCACGCGCGCAGGGCTTACAAACTGCAGACCGGAGAAGATGGCATTTCCCTCCCTGACCCTGTCGCCATGTGCATCGCGCTGGATCCGAGCGTTGCCACTGAATCGAGCTTCCACTATGTGGATGTAGAGACACGCAGTGAGTTGACTCGCGGAATGACGGTTGTGGATCGACTCAATGTGGCCAATGATGAACGGAATCAGCCTGTCTGGAGTCCGGTAGTGCGAGCCGGACCCAAAGCCAAAATCTTCTGGACAATCGATAGCAAGCGTTGGAAACAAGCCCTCTTTGCGGCGCTGCAGTAAGGGGTTGGCGTGAGTGTTATTCAAATCGTTGCGTAAGACTGGCGCAGGCGATTGCCTTTGGCTAGAATCCGGGCGATTGTTAGAATGCAACGTTCATGTCAGCCACAGACGTATCTCCCCCCACGGATCGGCTCGCAAAATATCCACAGCTTCGGGCTGCAGCCGAGAAAGCGAACGAGACACGCAAAGAGCTCGACGGCATTCTTTCCCACGCAGTGGGTGAATACACCAGCGAAGATGCAAGCCTAGTCGTATTCGGTTCCCTCGCCCGTGATGAGTGGACGTCAGGAAGTGATTTGGATTGGACGTACTTGATCGACGGCCAAGCCGATCCTGCCCATCTGCTTATCACACAAAGAATTCAGTCGGTAATCGAAGAACAAAAGGACGAGCACAACAACCCGAAGTTCAAGCCACCAGGACAAACCGGCACGTTTGGCAACATCGCCTTCAGCCATGAACTACTTCACCAAATTGGCGGTCAGCACGACACGAACAGGAACATGACGCAGCGAATTTTGCTGCTGCTTGAATCGAAGGCGATCGGTAAGAGGACGGATGCTTACGAACGAGTTTTGAAGGCAGTAATTAATCGATACTTGGAGGAAGACAATCATCTTCTCACCCCAGACGGCAACTCATACCGGGTTCCAAGGTTTCTGCTGAACGACATCGTAAGGTTCTGGCGGACCATGGCCGTGGATTTCGCTAGCAAGCAACGCGATCGTGGTGGCAAAGGCTGGGGCACACGCAATGCGAAGCTGCGCATGTCGCGCAAACTCATTTTTGCCGCTGGCTTACTGATTTGCTTCGGATGTCAATTGGATACCGAATTGCGTTCTAGGATTCGCACAGACAATGATGGTATAAAACTAGCTCTCGTGAATCACTTGCGTGAAAACGTCAGCCTGACTCCGCTTCAAGTCTTGGTCAAAGCGATGCGGCTTTACGATGTACCGGACAAGATCACTGACGATCTGCTCTCTTCCTACGCAGATTTTCTTGCAATGCTTGATAGCAGTTCGGAACGCGAAGCCCTCGACAAATTGCGCGCTGAAGACTCGCGAAGTGATAAGTTGTTTGATCGTGTTCGCTCGATGAGTGAGCGGTTCGAGCATGCCTTGGACAATGTGTTCTTTGAGAACAAGTCAATTGAACCGCTCACTCGCAAGTACGGAGTCTTCTGATGGGTCCAATCGGTTTCTCGACCGGAGCGTTGGCACTCGCCAATGTTCGCGGGGCACTCGAGATGCTTTCACACACAGATCTAGCCGCTGTGGAGCTATCCGCTCTTCGTCAGAATGAGCTTAGGCCGCTGATTGAAAGCCTGGAAATGCTTGACCTGAGTCAATTTGACTACATCTCTTTCCACGCACCCAGCGCAATTGATCCCGAATTCGAGCCTGAGGCTGTAATTCTTTTGCGAGAAGTTGCAAGACGAGAGTGGCCCGTGATCGTCCATCCCGATGCGATGCATAACCTGGAACGTTGGACAGAATTCGGTCCGCTTCTGCTTGTTGAGAACATGGATAAGCGTAAACCCATCGGTCAGCGGGCTCCAGATTTGCAATTGTTTTTCGAGCGTCTACCAGATGCGCGAATGTGTTTCGACATCGGCCACGCCCGCCAAGTCGACCCCACAATGAGCGAAGCTGCTGCCATTTTGGAACGATTTGGCCCCCGGATCGCGGAGCTTCATGTTAGTGAAGTAAATAGCCAAAGCAAACACGATCCTCTCTCGCTTGCTTCTAAGATCGCATTCCAGCAAGTAGCGCATCTGCTTCCGGAAGACGTTCCTGTCATTCTGGAGAGTCGCGTTACAGAAGATCACGTTCTTGCCGAAGTCGAGAATGCAATCAACGCATTGCGCCCTGCTGTGAGAATAGCGTTAGCGGGCGATTGACTCGCTTAGCCCGTACAGGTGCAGACTTACGCGCGAACTGCGTGCACTTGGTGCGCCACGTGCCCGCCAGCTAGACGTTTGCAAGTCAACATTGAAACGTGGGCAAGAGTGAACTACCCCGCTCACCTTGCTCGGTCATTGTCGTGGCGAATCCCGCGTCCCAAGAAAAATGGGACGCGGGCACTTCAATAAGTTGGCTACGCAGGAATTGACTGCGCCTCTTGGAGGCCCAATAAGCTCAGTTTGCTCTACGGCAGGCGTCGTATTTTCGAGTAACTTACTCAGTTGCGACTCATATTCCTTGATGCCTACGAACCGCAGCATTCTGTTGTAGTAGAGATCCCCGAGTTCCTGAGAAAATGACGTTCCCCTCGTTTCGGCGTTGTATTCCGCAATGGCCACCAAAGCAACGTCGACTAAATATTGCTTCAGCCGCTTCTGCGCCTGACCAGACATCGATCCACTGCCCCGTAGTTCGATGTACCGCGGACTTGCAAGATTAACGCGGACAACCGGAACATCCAGATCGATATCCTCTCGTTCGAACTGGAATGAAGCCGGAATTTTCGCATCTCCTAATTGCTCGATACGTATACGACAATCACCAACGCGCGGTTGATTCTTCGCCAGACCAATGTTTGACGAACCACACCCTTCGTCAATTCCTGAAATTGGAGATGATTGTGCGCACACGGCGGGCACAAATGTAGCGTCCGCAAGCCAGCGCCTTTCGCACTCACCGCACTCCCAGCGATGCCGGCGTGCAGGTGGCGGGACTGGATGCGTCTTATCTTTAGGGATGCCACGTGTAATATCACCGCTCTTGAAGGGGTTGCGGTTGACACCCTTAAGGGCCAGGTTGACTTCGACCTCTGCCTCCCTCAATGCATCCTTGGCTGCCTCATCTTGACTGGACCGCGTTGCGTTATACCAAGCGCGATGAAGTACACGAAAGACGGAGTGGAGATATTCCCGGAGAGCTTCGACCTCCGCGGTACCCGGCCCTGAAGCTAAGGTTGTCTTGTTGTTCCGAAGTGCATTCTTTAAACCAAGAGAATTGACCCGCGCGTAACCGCAGACGGCATTGCAGAAGGCACCAATGGAGGAGGCGTGTTCTAGTCCAAGAAACGTCAAAAGCGGCAAGGTACGCGCGCTTTGAACTCCCTCCAAGTTCGGTGCATATGGAAGCGCGCCACAAACCTCCAAGAGAAGGGCAGGCTTGTCCAAATTCTGCATCTGGCCTTCGTTGTTGCGACCAACCACCCTGAAGTCGAACTCCACTGCTTCTGATAATCGGGAACTCGCCGCAACAACTTCAGACTCCTTACTAGTCGGATCAAAGATCGGCAGGTTCTGATCTGATCGGCCTTTCGCTTCGACGAGCCAATTCTTCACGGGAGGTGCCCAAGGCCGCAGATTGATTCGCCTGCTTCCACTTAGTCCTTGTGGAACACTGCCGGAGAGTTGAAGAACAAAGGTGTGCGCACTGTTCTGCAGCCACTCACGAGCGTAGGACAGACGTTCAAGCAGCATCTCGAAAGAAATCTCGGTTCCCTCGCGGATGTCTACTAATTCCACTCTCGTGCCCATTTCCATTGGACTCGCCTTCGTCCACAGAGGTGGCAGCGCACTACGCGAATGCAAGCGAAACTCATAAGCGCGCCACACCGAGTCGGCATCCCCGTCTTTGGGCAATTCGAGTCCCTTCGGTAAGGTAGAGGAAAGCTGGGTTGAATGTTCATCCAATCCTTCGGATGGCCGACCCGTGGTGGTGAGCACAATGACTCGATCTGCAATCGACGTGTAAGTTTTTGTGCCGACGCCGTTTCTGCCAGCACGATCTACATCCCGATGAACGTCGGAGTCGGAGAAGGCTCCGCAAAAACTATTAAGGAATTCCGAGTGGGTAAGACCTGTCCCGTTGTCCTCGCAGATGAGTCGCTTAGGTACGAGTACGTGAGTTCCATCCTTATATGTCGAACTATCGACGTCTAAGGTGAGAGTTACTTCAGTCGCGTTGTCTCGCGCGTTTTCGGTTAGCTCCAAAATGACAGCGACGCTGCTTGGTGAGGATTCTTGTGCGTAGATTCGCGCTTGATAGGCGTTTACAGGGTTGTCCCCCAAGTGGAAAGAAGGGGACGCAGACACAGATGTGCCTTTGCGGTTCATTCGGTTTCTCCTCGGTCTCGATCTCGATCGAGCCGTCAGTGAAATTCCGCTTCAGGAAAATTAGAACCGGTCAGGCAAATGTGCCCGCCTAGCTCTTACTCGTCCCGATTTGCGTTACATCTATGATAGGCACTGCTGTCAAGGAGCAGTTATGGAATTCGCGGCATAATTCCGCGACGCGTCTCTCAGATTGGCTCCATGGCTCGACCCGAAACTGGCGGGTGGCCCGCCCGATTTCCCTAGTACAGTGCTATCCTTTGCGGACCAGGAGCGCGTCACGATGATTGCGCAATCAGCCTCGATCAATGCGAAATACACGCTGGTTTCCATCGCATTTATGGTCGGTTCTCTAGCGATACCCCCGCTTTCACTGTTCGGCCAGAGTGGAGCCAATCCAAAATCAGACAAGGGGCCGGTTGGGATCTGGCGTGGTGAGTCCAGATGCGTGGTTAGGCCGAGTGCCTGTAATGACGAGACCGCGCTGTACCGCATCGCCGCGAACGCACGCGCCCAAGATCCTCTGATGGTCTCGGCAGGTAAGATCGTCGATGGCCAGGAAGTGAGCATGGGTAGCAGCGAATGCTCCTATACCGTCAAGACTCACGTGATCGCTTGCTCTCTGCCCAATGGCAGTTCCCTCCATCTTGAAGTGACAGGCGACACGATCGAAGGGACGTACACCCTCCGTGATGGAAGGCTGTGGCGGAACATCAGTCTCCATAGAGCCGAGCAGAAATGAATGTTGGACAGATGACCCGCTTTTTCCCAAACGGCAGACGGGTGGCCCACCCTTTCAGGCGTCATTGGCCTTGCTACAGCGAAGCAGGAGCCTTCATCTCGTTCTCGCCCTTTCCCAGTTTCTTGAGCAGCCGCAGCAAGATCAGTCGCTCCTCTTTTGAGAGGACGCTGGCGGCCTCTTCCATCGTGGTCGCGTGCTTTTGAAAAGTCTTGGTGATGAGCGCGCGTCCCTTGGCCGTAAGCTCCACCAGGCGTACGCGCCGGTCATCCGTATTCTTACGTTTCACAAGGGCTTTCTTCTCCAACCGGTCGACCGCGACACTGATCGATCCCGGCGTGAGCCACACCTTCGGACCAATGGTATTGACCGGCAAAGGTCCCTTGTGGAGTAGCACTTCAAGGACGCTAAAATCCGAGTCGCCGAGCCCGGCCTGGCTCAAGTTCAAGCTTTTTTCCGCGCGAGCCCTCAGGGCGTGAAAAGCTCTTACTAGCACCCACCAGACATGAACTCCAGAGGTGTCTTGCATTTCTCTGCGTCCTTTCCGCATCCTTGGACATCATACTGCTTGATATCAATTATATCGATATCAATGTACTTCCCGAAAGCGTTCGGAGAAAAGCGAATCAACATGGTATCCAACAATAAAAAGCTCACCGCAGTATTCGGCGCCACAGGACAGCAGGGAGGCGGAGTAGTACGTGCCTTGCAAGCCAGCGGCCAATTCAAAGTGCGCGCACTGACTCGCAATCCAGGCAAGGATCGCGAACTCGCCGACGAGGTCGTCCAAGCAGACTTAGACCACCCGCAAACCCTGAAAGCTGCATTGGATGGGGCACACGGCGTTTTTCTGGTCACCAATTTTTGGGAAGGTGGCACCGACGAGGTCAAGCAGGCAACCGCGGCCGTACGTGCTGCCAAAGATGCCGGTGTCAAACACTTTATCTGGTCAACGCTGCCTGATGTGGAAGCGATTAGCGGCGCCAAGTTCAACGTTCCCCACTTTACCGGCAAGGCCAAGATCGATCGGATCGTCAAGGAAGCCGGATTTGCCCACCACACATTCGTCATCGCGCCTATGTACTACCAGAACCTGCTGGGCGTTCTTGCTCCGCAAAAGCAGGCGGATGGATCCGTGGGTTGGGCTCTTCCTCTCGATCCAGGTGCACGCTGCATCCACATGGGCGACATCAGCGAACTTGGCAACATCGTTGCTGGGGCGTTTGCACACCCCGATGAGGCAGGCAATGGCGAGTATCTGCCTCTCGTCGGAGATTTCATGAGCTTCAATGGAATCGTTGAAACGCTAAATCGACTGGGACATAAATTTTCATTTATGCAAGTCCCAAAGAAAGTTTTCGCTACGCTCTTTCCTGGGGCCGCCGAGGTAGCAGAGATGCTCAGCTACTTCCAGGCTCATACCTACTTAGGCTCGGATTCGTCCGACCGGATTGCGCTCGCAAACAAGATGGCAGGCCGGCAACCGACCAAGTTTTCGACGTGGGCGCGACTGAATGTCCCGATTCAGAAACCTTAAATGCGCTTACGCCCGTCGAACTTTGCTCCTGCGAAGTCATAACAATTGAACTAAGAAAGGCCAATCCAATGTCTAACCTGAAATCACACGACATAAGCGCTACTCGTCCTCTTTCCCGCATCGCCAAACGCACAAGTGGACAGAGTCACGGGCCTATCACACGCCTGATGTCTCCCTCCGACTTTGGCCGTATTTTGAAACCCTTCGTATTCCTTGACATCTTCGATACTCACGGAAGACCTTTTTCCGGTCTTGGGCTCCATCCACATTCGGGAATCGCGACCGTTACCTACGTTGCGCAGGGCAGCGTTAGGTATGAAGACACCAACGGAGCGACGGGCCTGTTGCGTGCCGGCGGTATCGAATGGATGCGGGCCGGCGGCGGTGTCTGGCATGGTGGCGGCTTCGGCGAATCGGGACGGACGCGGGGCTTCCAGCTTTGGATCGCCTTGCCGCCCGATCTTGAGCTGGGACCATCGGAGAGCGTCTATTTGTCACCGGAGGTCATTCCCCACGACGGGCCCGCGCGTATTCTCCTCGGCAGCTACGGAACCGCGACCAGTTCGATCAAAGCTCCGTCGCCGATGAACTATCTCGCAGTGCATTTGAAGGCCGGAGAGCGCTGGAGCTACCAGCCGCCCGCCGGACACACTGTCCTGTGGACCGCGGTGGGCGTGGGTTCCGTTCTGGTCCCAAACGAGCTGCTGCAGGGCGAACTGGTGGCCTTCAACTCGTCGAACGCCGCGATCGAATTCGAGGCCCAATCCGATGCAGAGTTCGTCCTTGGTTCGGCCGTACCGCATGATCACAACCTTGTCTTAGGCTCCCACTCCGTGCACACAAGCACAGAGGCGCTGCGCGAGGCTGAGGCACGGATCTCGGAAATCGAGACACGCCTGATTCAGCACGACAGACCTTGAACAACAGGAGGGACGAGTGGCCCACCGTTTCCCATTATAGAACGTCAGTCTTTTGCCCCACCGCCACCCCGCTTTTCTGGAGTTTCAGATTGAAACACTAAAAAAGAGTAGGATGGCCACCCAGCCGAATGAGATCAAAAGCCTGTGTCAGGTAAACCCAGTTCGTTCCGCACAGCATTCATCTTTTCCGCCAAGGTTGTGGTCTCCTTCCAGACTTTCTCCAGCCTGGCTTTAGATTCGGCAACACGATTCATCAGGTTCTGCGGTGTCGCCGATGACTCCAGGATCGACAGAACAGAACTCTGATCTGCTTTGGAGATCACATCCTCATCCAAACCGACGAGCATGGCATTGCGCATCTGAATCTGGCCGATTAGTGGTCCCATCCTTCCGATCACCTTGATTCCCATGTTGATTGCGCCGGTTGGATCGAAAACAGCGGCAGTCGACGGCCAGCCGCCAACGAGTTTGCCAATCTTCCTAAGCAGGCTAGTGGGGCCAAGCATGGGAAGAGTAAGCGGAATTTGCCACTTGCGACAGAATTCGGCGATATCCAATGGGTCTGAGCCTGGCCCCTTGGCAATTCGCAGGCATTCCACGGCTAGCAGATGCCATCGAAATTCCCGTTCCGCGGTAGCCAGCGCATCTAATTGGCCCCGCCACATGGGTTCGAGAACAAGAAAGTAATAGAGCTTCTGGGATCCGCCAGGCGCCGGAGAAGGTATGGCAGCCATAAGTGCCTCCTGCAGGATGATTCTTGCTCAGCGATCAGAGCGCAAGATCAACGAGCCGCGCTCAAGCACCAGCCTCGTGTTGTAGCTCCGAAAACGGTGGCCATTCTACACCTGCCTTCTCCTGCGAAGAAAGGACACAAGCCAAACGGTAGTGTCTCAGTTTGAATTTTCATAAGTGCTTGCGAGCCACCAAGCCGCAGTGACAGGTGGCGCACCCTTTTTTCTCATTTCGCTTGTTTGGTTTCTGTTTTGGGATTCCTAGATGCACGGGTGCCCCGGCCTTTCCTCTTTTTGCTAAAGACTTACAGAATTCGGGTGCCCCGTTCCGCTCGGGGTTCGCGGGGCGGGGTAAGCGCTTTTTCTCCGGAGTCTCCTACCGCAGCGGAGGCTCGTGACAAGCACCCGCCTGCTACCGCAACATCAACGGCACCCGCCCGCTACCGCATGCGGTTCTGCTTTACGAACTCCTTATGCCTTCATACCTACAATAAAGATGTTGTGAGCGGTCTTGTATCACTTCTGGCCGGGTTCCTCGTTACTCTTTTCCTTTTGGGAATTGTGGGATCGTTCGTGGTGATCGTAGTTACATTCATTCAAGACTTAGAGCTATTACTCCCCGACAAAGAATCGACCGACGGCGTCGACTGAGACTCACGTGATCAGCCTGCGCCTATCTGAGAGATTCAAACCGTTGCTGGGGACACTCTTGGAGCCTGTCGGAGAGAAACTCCATAGCTGAGACGTAATCGACTGTCTGGGAGTGTCGGAACGGGAATCAGCTTCCATCCTGTGTACAGATGGCCTCAGGCCGGCATGAGGCTGGTTCGATGACGGAACAGTTTCAGCAGGT
>DATMPC010000115.1 GCA_035567895.1 Terriglobales bacterium
ATCTGCACAGGACGGTGCCTTACTGCATGACCATTGACGAGCGTTACGGCCATCGCCTGTTCAATGGAATCCAGAAACAGTCGCCCGCTCGGAAACCCAGCAACCATCTCCGCATGAGCCGCCGCAACCAGCGCACGCAGGCGGGGGTCCGCGAACTTGCGCTGTGGGCGCAGTTCTACCTCGCCATAAGCTCCGTCCGAGGCGGCCATCAGTGGCGCATCGGAAATACCGAGCTGCAGATGCGGTGTGGCCATGAGTGCAACCCACTCTCCCACATGACGGTCGCAAAGTGCTAAATCGCCCGCTGCGTAGTCGAACTTTTCCATCGCGGAACGCCGCGAGCCCCACTCAATCGAGCCGCGCCCCAACATCATCGCGAAAGCCTGATCATGTCGCACCCAATGCCGCGGCTCTGTGACAGATTCGGGTGGAAAGAGCTCAACTCTCATTCTTTGCTCCATGCCGTCGTGTTGTGGATATGGCCGAGGGGCCTCAAGGCGCTATTCGAATCATCCGATTTGATGTACCTCTGCGGCAAGGCGATACATTTATCCCGAGGTGAAGGTAAGGCTTTCGAACAAGTTCTGGGCACGCCACGTGGTGGATGCCGTCGCAATGTGATTGAATCACGAGATTGATACTGGGAAGTCAACTGATAGCTCGTTGACTTGAATGCCCGTGTTATCGCCTGGGTGATGGCCTCGCAGCCACTATCGGCTAATCTCGATCACAATCGAGCCCATGCGCGAACTGCTGGCATATTCCCGATGTGCCTTCTGAATTTCTTCAAGCCTGAAGGTAGCCTTGATCGGCACGGAGATTTTCCGGACCTAAGCCATTCAAAGAGCAACTCCAGGTCAGGCATGAAGTTCTTCGACGAGCGGCGGAGGCCGAAGAACGTGGTTCGTTTGCCAGACCAGAAGAACAGATTCTTGGACAATAGTTTGAGGATCGCTGGAAACGGGGAAGGGCGAGCTCTCTTCGTCAATGCTGGGAGGTTCATGCCGTAACCCACTAGGATGCCTCCCTTCCGCAGGACAGCGTAGGACTCGTCAAAGCTTTCGAAGCCGAGTGGATCGAAGACCGCGTCTACTCCGCCTAGTTCCTGCATGGCGGTGATCCAATTTTTGTTGGAATAATCGAAGGGAACAGCCCCAAGTTTGCCAAGCTCCTCGTGCTTAGATAATGAAGCTGTGCCGAAGACTTGAGCTCCTTGAATCCGTCCGAGACTAAGGAGCGCCACTCCCACCCCGCCACTCAAACCATGAACAAAGATCTTCTGACCGGATTGGATATGAGCGGCATGGTGCAGCATCTGGTAAGCCGTGCCCCAGTCGAGTACCAGAGAGACAGCAGCCTTCAGATCAACTCCCCCGGGAACATCCACAAGAAATCGTTCGGGAAGGTTGATCAACTCAGCTTGGCCATCGTATTTTGAAAGACACGCAACGCGATCGCCGACTTTGAATTTTGTACACCCTTTACCGTTGACGCGCACCTTGCCGAGGACGCTGTAACCCGGTGTGAGTGGGGCCTTTCTCTGAAAAGGATAAGTGCCACGGCGCATGTTAACGTCGGACCCTGAAACAATTGAATATTCAACCGAGCCCCTCGATCAATACAATTGCCGCGCCAACTCTCCCACTGAAACCTACCAACTCCTCAGCCTTGATTGACTTGAGCGTTTCTCGCGACGTAGGATTTCAGCCGAGTTATTTAATCATCTCCTAGTTTCCCCAAGTCGATAGTTCGTTGGGTTCGGAGGAATTGCATGCCACATTCATTTTTCCATCATAGAGGTACGACAGCGGTCTTCGCGATTTTATGCTTTGCCCTAACAACAACCGTGCGTGCGCAAAAAACATCTAGTCCATCGCCAGTGCCACTGCTTCCGCTCATTGCTCCTCCGTCGGACGCGCCTTATCCCGGCACGATTTCGCTGCTCGTCGACGTCAGCAATGTCACGGGTCGCGTGCTCAATGTGCATGAGATGATTCCAGTAAAAGGCCACGACATTACGCTGCTCTACCCTGAATGGCTACCCGGGACGCATTCGCCTTCCAATCCAGTAGGCGAACTTGCGGGCCTGGCTATCATTGCGAATGGAAAACACATCCATTGGCTGCGTGACCGCGTGAACATGCACGCATTCCATCTCGAGGTGCCACAGGGTGCAACGGCGCTGGAGATAGACTTCCAGTTCCTGGCTCCTATGGATCCCAAACGAGGCCGCATATCCTCGAAGTTCGCCGACGTCACCTGGAACAGCGT
>DATMPC010000116.1 GCA_035567895.1 Terriglobales bacterium
AACGTACTCAAACGAGGGGCGACTTGATCATGTCTTCATTTGCGAATTCAGCAGAAATTCGCACAATCGAGCTGGGAACGAAGCGAAACGCAGTTCAGTTGAGCTTCGTTCCTTAGTGGAGTGGTTTTCGCTCTTTCTCGAGCTTGCTTGTTGGCATCCACACTCCCTCACGGTTCTGGAATTCTGTATCATCATCGTTTTGTTTCGGTCACAGAACATTCTGGATTTGCTTCGAACCAAGTTCTCTGGAAAACTCTGGCCGACGCCACCCCACCGTTGCCATGCTTCTGTCCGTACTCTGAATGGGCCGCTTAAGGGCCCGGTGCAAGTTGGGGTTCGATCTAATACCCAGGTCCATCACTGCCGTGATGAACCCGGGATTGTTGGGGCTGCCATCTATCGCGCGATCTTAATAGACCAGCACTCATGACGCAGTCACCCGAACAAGGCGCCAGTAATCGACAAAGCCATCTGGGTTATGATAGGTGACCGTGCGGCTCCCGCAGCCTTCGGGGGGCTCGAATTATGCTTGCACTTCTTCGATATGCGTTTCGTCAGCTTCGGGAAAGTCCGGGTTTCGCCGCCACCGCCATACTGACGCTCACCCTGGGCATTGGCGCGTCGACGGCGATCTTCGCCGTTCTCGACGCGGTGCTGCTGGAACCGCTGCCCTTTCCACAGCCAGATCGACTCGTCGCCGTGGAATCCCAGCCAGACCGCAGTGTTTCCATCCCCACGATGCAGGACTATCAGTCGCGTTCGACCACATTCAGCAGTCTGGCTGCATATCGTCAGTGGTCGCCGACACAGAAGACAACCGATGCTACGGCGCATCGGATTCTGGCTGTGTCGCAAGGCTTCTTCTCGACGCTGGGAACTCGCTTCGCACTCGGAACAAGCTGGCCGATTACGGGGAATGAGCAGGATTGCGCTCCTCTGGCGGTGGTGAGCGGCGGTTTCTGGAAGCGTCTGGGCGGAAGCAACGAGCTGGGCAGCAGAATGCTGAACCTGGATGGACGAGACTTTCAGATCGCAGGGGTGATGCCGCTGAAGCAGACGATTGAGGGGTCTTACGCTCTGAATCAGCCTGAGGTGTTTGTTCAGATAGGCTGCGACAGCGAGGAACGGCCAAATTCGCGAGGCGACCGCAGTTTTGAATTGATCGGCAGGCTGCGGCTAGGAGTGACAGTTGGCCAGGCGAATGCCGATTTGGCGCGCGTGGAGCAAACGCTTCAGAAGGACTACCCCAACGAGTATCGCGACTACGCGGCTGCGCTCAAGGAACCGCCCGTGGTCTTTCCCTATATTGAGTTACTGGTTGGCACGGAAACGAAGCCTGCGCTTCTGATGACCCTTGCAGCTTGCGGCTTACTGCTGGTGATCGCTTGCGCCAATCTTGCGAGCCTGTTGCTGGCGCGTAACACGCGGCGACGGGGCGAATTCGCCACGCGGGCGACCCTCGGAGCCACGCTTGCTCAGCTCCTCAGGCAACTGATGATCGAAAGCTCAGTACTCGTTAGCCTTGGCGCGACCAGTGGCCTTGGACTCGCCCTCGTTGTTTTGGGATTACTGAAGAGCACAACGGCACTACACCTTCCTCGGCTGGCCCATGCCTCTATGCGTCCGGCAGTCATCATGTTCGTGATCGCAGTCTCCGCTGGGGTCACTTTCTTCCTCACGCTCCTGCCCGCCTGGCGAACACTGCGACCGGGTCTGCTGCGGGATCTTCAGGGTGTGGGACGAAGTACTGCGGGACGCAGCCTGCGATTCGCCGGACGTTTGCTGGTGGTTGCGCAACTCAGTCTCACCGTGGCGCTTCTGGCCTGCGCGGGATGGATGATCGGCGGCGTGTATCTACTTTTGCACCAGCCGCTCGGCTTCGCGCCGGATCATCTACTAATGTTGAAGGCCGAGTTGGGTTCGGACCATCTGACGAAGCCCGAAGCACTGCAAGCGGAGCTGAAGTTGACGCAGATGGCGGAGAGCCTGCGTCAAATGCCGGGCGTAGTGTCCGTCGCCGTGACGGATCATCAACCGCTCGGACACGCAGTCAATCGTTACGACTTCTGTGCCGATGTGCATCCGGAACGATGCCGGCGGCCGATCCATATCAATCCCAACTCGTATGCCATCAGCCCGGCTTATTTTTTCACCATTGGGCAAGCGCTGCTGGAGGGTCGCGACTTTAATGCGGAAGACGATGGCCGCAATCATGTCGTAATCGTCAATCAGGCTTTGGCAGCGCGTGAATGGCCGGGGCAAAGCGCGCTGGGACATCGCGTGCACACGGGGGAGATCCACATCGCAGAGGGCCAGAGCTGGGCTACGGTAGTGGGTGTCGTGGGCAATGTGCACAACTACGATCTGGTCTCGGAACCAGGACCGGACCTCTACATTCCGCGCGCTGAGAACCCCAATGGCTTTGCCAGATTCATTCTGAATGTGAGTGGCGACCCCACCTTGTTAAAGAATGCAGTTAGGACGAGGGCCAAAACCCAGTTTCCGGAGGCGACGGTCTTCGCGTTCGAGACGATGGCCGAAGAAATGTCGAGCGAGGTTTCCGAACGTGTATTCCTGATTGAAGTGGCCATGTCATTCGGCGTGGTCGCACTCTTTCTCTCAATACTTGGAACCTACGGCCTGCTTGCCTATGAAGTCTCGCTGCGCGAAAAGGAAATCGGCATACGTTTAGCCCTTGGATCTTCGCGGGAGAGAATCGTCAGGCTGCTGCTCTACGAGGAGGGTCGCTGGCTTATGGCGGGCACAATGCTGGGGCTGGCTTGCGCGATTGCTACCGGCTACGTCTTTCGTTCGCGATTCTACGGCGCGCATTCTACATCGCTGTCCGTCTTGCTGGGCTCTGCGTTAGTGCTGATCGGGCCAGCATTGCTTGCAGTCGCTCTGCCCGCACGCCGAGCCGCCCTTATAGATCCAGCCGAAACGCTGCGACGAGAATAAGACTCAGTTGATCTCCGGTGGCCGCACCTTGGTACACCTTGAGATGAGGTCGATTCTCCGTTGACGTTAGCAGGCTATAGGGCTCAAATTTCGACTTCTTTCGACACGGGAATACACTCGTGTGTGGTTTTTCCAATCGACAATAACCGGCAGGGCCGCAAATGTCGCTTGCACGAAGGTGCTGTGACTGGGAAACAGAACGCCGGTCCCAGAGACTACCTGACCGCAGGCGAACCTAATCAACAATGGTCGCACCGATCTGTAATATCGCTTGTTATCCTTTTCGCGGACAGGCCACCATCTTGGCGTTTAGTGAGCGAGATCTATAGTCAATCCGTGCTCCAGCGCAGCCTCATTGACAGCCCGTAACACAGAAGAAAGGCGATCCTCCTGGCCAAGCACTGTTAGCCGGAATTTCGTGCCGCTGGGATACTGCCCCAGTTTCTCTCGGAGCGAAGCAAGATCCTTGGGAAAATACTGGTGGTTGATGTCAGCACGCAATTGACCATCGAAGAGAAAATCAAGACTGAACTCCACCGGCGAGTTCCAGTGACGTTGCTTCACGTTATCGCGTTCCGACCCAAGCGCCAGTTTCTCAAGTTCATCGACTTGCTCATTGCTAAGCAACCAGCCCTGCGCCCTGGCAATCGATTCAACCATGCCGTATTGAAAACCGATCGCTTCGCTTGCATCGTGCGGAGTGCTTGATCGGAAACTGAGGTCGTTCTCTCGGTCTACCCACTGCTTGTGAAAGCGCCGCATGCGCTCCCAGAGGGCGGCCTCGGCTTTGGCGCTGCCATACTTGGCCAAGGTTTCGGCAGCTTGTCGAGCGCGGTTCAGGTCGGGATTATCTAATTGAGCTACGACCTTGATTTCAATCTCGTTCCAGCGCTTCATCTTGATGACCTGTGGGATCGATTCTGTCATGCAAGCACTGGGTGCTGCTGCCAAACGCTGTACCCCGTAGTCTGGTTCAGTGCGAAGAAAATAGAGAACAAAGCCATCCTCCGTGATGCAATCCCAACGGCCGGGAACGGCCTCATATAGAGACTTTATCCTTGGCAGTATCGCCTTGGTCGAGTAGCGCGCGATCAGCTGCGCGTCAAGAGGCATGGTGTGGCTGTCTTTGCTTTCCAGGCGTGTCACGAGGAGCTCATCGAATTCCGGGAGGGTCTTTTGCGGCAAGACGCCAAGCGTCTGAGCCTTTACTGTAAACATCTTGTTGTCAACGTGCGGATGCCTGATCTCTTCCAAGATGTAGGGCTTCGCTGCCTCTGGATCCAGTTCATACAGACGCTGCATGGCGGAGTCGCGGAGCATCTGGTGCTTGATATCAGCCTCAGCGACGGTCGTTTCGAGTGCAGTCGTCATCGCTGGGACTTTCAGCCGTTCCCAAAAAGTGGAAAGCAGAGTCCATTGCTGATCGGGCGAGAGCGCGAGAAACGCCGCTGCAATCTCGGTGCCTGGTAATGATGTGAGAGGTTTGACGTCCTGGGAACCGCGAGCCGGACGCAAAAGCAGAGCCTCAACCGTCTCCGCCCGTGCCCGGCCTTGCTTGGTGGACACGAGCGCAGCGGCTTTTTCAAAAAGAGCATCCTCAAGCTTTGAGAATTGCTCCTCTTGCTCTTGCATGCGCTCCTGCCAAATCTTCTGTTGTTGCGCATCGTGCTCGGGATAGGGAGGTAGAGGCTGGTGTTCGACCTGCAGTTTGAGCTTCGTGAGCGTATAAAGGTAATCTCCGGTGATGGCAGTATCCGGTGCGTTCATCTGACGCTCCAACTCCTGAACGACCTGATCCTGATGCCGTGAGCCAGCCAAACCTGCTACGCAGTCAAATCGCCGCCCATCTGGGAGATTGCCCATCTGCTTTGCCAATTCCTGGATGGACCTCGGCGAGTCCAGGAAACGCAAAACACGGATTGCGTCTCTCTTTTCGTCGTCAGAGCTGGCGGTAGAGTCGAGAACCGAGACTGCTGACGCTAATGTCTGCTCCTGCCATTCGGGACTGGCTGCGATCACGTCGAACTCCAGCGAATTGGAGTGGAGTTGGAGCGGTTCGTCTTTGGTCGGACCGTGGCGTGAAACGCGGCCGGTGGTCACATAAAGCGTGTAATGGCCTGGATCATCCAGTGCCACCCACTCGTTCAAATCCTCTTGCATGACCTGTGGTTCGTCGCTCAGAACTCGGGAGCTTCCGAGTCCGCCTCCAATGAATGCTCCGTTGGCGTAATAGTTGGCCAGCGGGTCGCGTCCGAGTGGTGTAACGTGGAATTGCTCCATGTCCAGACGGCCGCTGCGGTCGTAATTGCGAGTGTCCACGTTATAGGCGCCGGGGAGAGAAGCAGCAAAACTCAGCTCGATGGGAATTACTTCGCCCGCGTGGAAAGTACTTGTCCCACCGGAGAAGTGAATCGTCAGCGAGGCTGCCTCGCCTTGCGGGAACGAACGACCAGCAACCGCGAGAAGGACGATCAGAAGCCAGATGAACGACCTAGAGGACCTTACTCCCATTCTTTACCTTGCAGCCTCGTTTGGATTGGATGCCGCCTGTCGTGGATTTTAATGCCCGCCAGGCTTGCCAAGTGATGAAAAGAGAGTGCCAGTAAACTACAGCACGATCTTCCCACCGGAGGTGTATGTCAACGCCTATGACCCCGAGCGAGGAGCAATCTCCAAGAATGAGGGTCGGCGAGGCCTCGAAAACGACTTAGGCAGCTATACTTGGTGGTCAGAGGCATGCATGGGCTGCTATCGCTACAGCCAAATGTTCTTGAATGTTGCGCACTGTTTTATTGTTTTTTGCGTGGCAGACTTCCGTCCCCTCGTGACCGGTGGCTTCTTCAAGCTAATCGCATCCCTGGCGCTTGCTTGCCTGCTCGCGTTTGTCGTCGTTCACTCTGCCGGTATACGCAAACTGGTAGTCGCCTGTTTCCATGCGCTTCCAGTCTCTCTCTTTCCGTTTGTCGTCGAGCAACGATGGGCACGACGATCTCAAGTAATGATCGTAGCTCCTAATGAACCAAGTCTGTCTCCCCCCTTTCAGCGGCCCCCACCCATCTTCTCGTTGTAGCCCCTCCTGCACTGAATCGGATGCCGTCGCTTGGACGGCCATGCTCTGGTCGTGTTGGACCATGTAGAACCAGGCTCGCAGTCCTGGAAAGGAGATGGGTCTCTATGAACAATTCTGAATCATATAGCCCGCAATGTGAGGTCTCAGCGAGTGAATACACTTGGCGTCTGGAAAGACGACAACGGCAGCTTGCGGACATCAGAGTGTTGCACCAGCGCCTGTGGACGTACCTCATCGTGGTTGTCCTGGCCGGAATTGTCATCGCCTATGCAACACTTTCATCGCACTTAATTTCGCCGCTTTGGATTCTGCTGCCTTCGGCAGGCGTCCTGTCTGTCATACAGTCGCTTACAAGGAACGCGCGCATACATAGCCGCGTGCAGAGGATCGCAAGTTTTTACGAGCTCGGTGTGGCGCGATTGCGCCATGAGTGGCAGGGGAAGGGAATTGACGGTGATGATTTTCGGCCTGACAGCCATCCGTACGCTTCCGACTTGGACGTGTTTGGTACCGGATCTCTTTTCGAATTACTGTGTACGGCGCGGACTGGAGTCGGTCGGGCAACGCTAGCGAGGTGGTTGCTCTGTCCGGCGGATTGCGGCGAAGTCACGGAGCGACAGGTAGCCGTTGCCGAGCTTCGCGACAGGCTCGATTTGCGGGAGGACTGGGCGTCTGTTGGAGGGGATGCACTCGACCAAGTCGATTCATCAGCCGTTCGTGACTGGGCGGAGGCTCCTGCCACCTCATTCCCGCCATACGCCGCGGCGTTTGGGAGGGTACTGCCAAGCTTCCTGATTGTCCTATCGATACTGGCGCGCGCCGGAACCTTCGGCGAGAGCTGGTCTTGGGCCATCGCCGTCGGCATCATGTTAGAAGTGCTATTCGCGGCTATCCTTTTGAAGAAAACAAGGCTCACAGCGACCAACCCTATCTTACCTTCGTTCGAGTTGGAACTTCTTGTCCCGTTGTTCAATCGCCTGGAAACAGAGAATTTCCAGTGCCCGTTGCTCAAACTTTTGCAGTCGCGACTTACGGCATCAGGAGGCCGCCCCTCGAAACAAATTCGTATATTGAGTGGGTATGTGTGGCTCCTGAATCTTCGCCAGAGCGAGTACGTGGCGCTGCCGTCCTCGCTGATTCTGTGGGGCACTAATCTTGCGATTCTCATCGAGCGCTGGCGGCAGCGGAACCGAGAGGGATTGGCCAGATGGCTGGATTTGCTCGGCCAGTTCGAGGCGTTACTCTGTTTGGCTCGGTATTATTACGAGAATCCGGATCATACGTTTGCAATCGTTAAGCCCCAATCCTCTGCGTTTTTCCAGGCCAAAGCTTTAGGGCCTCCGTTGCTCGACTCCAAGACTTGCGTCCGATGCGATCTCCAGCTTGACGCTCAAGGCACACAACTGGCCATGGTCAGCGGTTCGAACATGTCAGGCAAGAGCACTTTGCTTCGTTCGGTAGGCCTGAACTCGGTCTTGGCACTTGCGGGAGCCCCGGTGCGCGCTGGCCGACTTCAGATCTCGCCATTGCAGCTCGGCTGCTCGATTGCTGTCCAAGATTCTCTCTTGCAGGGGAAATCACGTTTCCAAGCCGAAGTGGAGCGTCTGAAATGGATACTCGCTCTGTCGCGGGACAATAACATCCTCTTCCTGCTGGATGAGGTACTTGCCGGAACTAATTCCAATGACCGATGTTTTGGAGCAAGGGCGGTGATCGAACAATTGATTGGGAGCGGTTCGGTCGGCCTCGTGACGACCCATGATCTAGCCCTAACCGACGCGATCAACGTTCTCGATGGCCGTGCGATCAATGTGCACTTTGAAGAACACTACGAGAATGGTGAAATGCAATTCGATTACAGAATGCGTCCAGGAGTGCTAACCCACACGCATGGTGCGAATGTGATGGCGGCATTGGGACTACTTTCTTCGCCGAAGTAGCGTCCGCTGCGCCAGCGGACCTTTTGCTTGAGTTCGACGCGTTGAGGGAAGTCCAGACGGGTTAGTTCAAGGTATTTCAATGGCAGCTCGCGCATGTCCGGTTCGGAGTGCATTCTGATTTCGCCTCCAGAAAAAGATTTGGATAGAGGAAGCCTCATCTACTCGGGCCGTGCTGCTGATTCGGCGGCTGGATGGTTTACGTAACCAGGCGTTACCGCTCAGAATGCAGGTCAGGCTCCTCTCTTCCCGAGGAATTGGAGAGAGCGGATTGACTTCACCTTGCCTGCACGCAGTCCGGGGTGAGGGGTTTGTCCGCGACTGGAGTCATGCCCCGGTATTATGAACCCACGCCGTGATTCTGAAAGTGGGGTCGGGCGGTTACCAACTCCCAGCCCGTCAGCCAACTGTATTGATCCTTCCAAAATTTCTACCCACAAACTTACCCACAGGAAACTGATTCTTGCGACGCCTTACAGCGACTGGCAGCTCCCGCTGAGAATGTAAGTCGCTGAAAATCTGTCACGGCAGAGGCCGCGGGTTCGAGTCCCGTCGCCCCCGCCATTCATTCCAGAAGATTTACGGAATGGATGGTTCGATTGGCCTAGGTGCAGAAAGGTGCAACCCTACTGCAATAGCTTGGTGCGTCTGTACCTAAATAGCTTATATTCCAAATCTTTACCGTAGGTGCAGCGACGACTCCTAATCGGCCGACAAAGAGGAGTTCCACCACCGCGTTTTGAGCGTCTCGCTTTGCTGGTGTGACAGCTTGTGTGTAGGTATCGAGGGTGAGCCGTGCCGATGAATGCCGCAGGAGATCCTGCTGCACCTTGATATCGGTGCCAAGCTGTCGAAGCAGAGTTGAAAAGGAATGCCGGAAGGTGTGCCATCCGATTCGCTTATTGATTCCTAGTTTCTCGAGTTTCGGATGAATTTGTTTTCGCATCATGCTCTGTCCCCAGATGGGACGCTTCCCCTTGGCTCTCTTGCTGGCAAACACCCAATCATTGTCGGAACGGTAGCGCGTCACATTCCGCCACTCCTTCAGCATCTCGGCGAGCAGAGGAGCCATCGGGATCGGCTTGGCAGAGGATTCAGTCTTGCACCTGCTGATAACACCGTGAACAACCGAACGCACGACGTTGATTTCTGCGTTGTCGAAGTCCAGGTCGCTCCATCGCAGCCCGAAGAGTTCACTCTGGCGCAGACCAGTCGTGGCATCGAGAAAGATGAGGAGACGCGGAAGGAATGCGACGTTGTCTAGGAGCCGCTTGATCTCGTCAACGTGCAGAATGTGCGGCACTCTGCGACGTTTGGCACTTTGGCGAACGAGGTGAATCGGATTCTCGGAATAGAGTTCATATCTGCACGCATGGTTGAAGAGAACGCTCATGATGTTCCTGATCTTGGCGCAGGAACCGCAAGCCAAGGGAAGTTGACGCAACCATAACTCGACCTCGATCGGCTTTATCCTGGCGAGTGGATACATGCCCCACTTTGGAGCAATCCACCGTTTCAAGTAATTCTCGTAGCCCATCTTGGTCGCATACGATTCCATGTATTATCAACGAAAAGTTCTCTTCGACGATAATGCTCGATCAACTGAGAAACGGTCAGCACAGTTGGCCGCAAACGTAGATCATCAGAATTGATCTCGAGAACAATCCCTTCGACAATTTCGCGGGCATTCGCCTCGGTTTTGTATTGCTCAATAGTGCCCACCACGATGCGACGATAGACCGCCTTCCCGCTGGTTCGATCTCGCCATCGAAATTCCCATACACTCTGTCCGCTGCGCCGCTTGGTTTGAATGACGCTTCCATTTTGCATGCTGCTCCTTTTTGCACCGGCGTTTGATTTGCTTCGGCCGGGTGGTGAGCCGCTAAGTGTAGCGGCTCAATTCGTTTAGAAGGAGAACACAATGAATGTAGGCGTCGGAGACTGCTGCTTTGCGGCGGCGGAGCGAGGGCACAAGCTTCGGTTAATGAGTGATACGCGATTTTAACGACTACTGACCTCGGAGAACGTACTCAAACGAGGGGCGACTTGATCATGTCTTCATTTGCGAATTCAGCAGAAATTCGCACAATCGAGCTGGGAACGAAGCGAAACGCAGTTCAGTTGAGCTTCGTTCCTTAGTGGAGTGGTTTTCGCTCTTTCTCGA
>DATMPC010000117.1 GCA_035567895.1 Terriglobales bacterium
CTTTCTCCAAGCTCTCGGAGCCGGATGAGCCGGGAGAATCTGTCATGACTGAGCAGCGAGGAGCCCACTTCCTCGAGGTAATCGGACGCCTCAAGGCGGGCGTAACCAAGGTCCAAGCGACAGCCGACGTAACTAACATCGCGCAAGCTTTATCTGTACAGTATCCGAATTCGAATAAGAACAACGGACAAATGCGGGCACGGCCACTGGTGGAGTACTTGGTCGGAGATAGCGCGCGGGCGCTAAAGCTTTTGCTAATGGCAGTGGGTTTAGTTTTGTTGATTGCATGTGCGAATGTCGCCAACCTGCTGTTGGCCCGGAGCACAGCGCGCGCAAAGGAAATTGCCATCCGTTCGGCGCTGGGTGCAAGCATGAGCCGCCTTGTGCTGCAACTCATGACAGAATCGGTCGCTCTGGCGCTAACCGGCGCCGCAGCCGGAACACTCTTGGCAAGGTGGGCGCTCACAGCGTTGGTTAAGTTTTATCCGAGCAACTTGCCGCGTCTGCAGAACGTTTCGATCGATATGCGGGTGCTTCTATTCACCACGGTTCTCGCGCTCGTAAGCGCGGTGCTGTTTGGACTCGTGCCCGCGATACGCGCCGCTCGTCCCAATTTGGTCGAGGCAATGCAGGCAGGCATACGGAGCTCGAGCGGCTCACAGCACAATCGCTTCCGATCGGTGTTGGTCGTCTCTCAAACCGCGCTTGGGTTGATGCTGCTGATCGGAGCCGGACTGCTCATCCGCAGCCTCTATCGCCTCTCGCATGTGGACCTTGGCTTTAATCCATCGCATGTCTTAACTGTGAACTTTGATCTTTCGCAGACACGCTACAACTCCGATCAACAGGATCGGTTTTACCAGGAGTTGCTGCGCCGCTTGCGCAACCTGCCCGGGGTGAACGCTACCGGTGCGGCAATGCCGCTACCACTCAGCGACGATGACTGGACCATCTCATTCGATCTGGTGGATCATCCGCTGTCAGAATCGGAGCAGCCCTCAGCGGGTTTTTATATTGCGGCGCCCGGATTATTCGAGGCAATGCAGATCCCGCTGCTTCGCGGACGCTTTTTCGACGACCGCGACCAGCGCAATGCGGTGCAAACGATGATTGTTAATCAGGCATTCGCAGAGAAGTTTTTTCCGAATCAGGACCCAATCGGACGTCACATCAAAATCGGAGCGGGAGACGGCAAAGGCCGGACAAAAGAACGTGAGGTCGTAGGCGTCGTTGGAAACGTGCGCACTGGAACCCTCACCAGGAGCCCGCGCGCTGCATATTACGTTCCGCTATCGCAAATGATCTGGTCCCCTCCCAGCCTGGTGATCCGCACGACCGGCGATCCGCTCGGCAGCGCGGAAGACGTGCGCAAAACGCTCGCGGATATGGATCGGGAAGCTCCGCTGTTCAATGTCCGCACCATGGAAGACCTGCTCGCACTCGATATTGGCGAAGCAAAATTTCAGACGCTGCTCCTTAGTGTCTTTGGCGGAATCGCACTGTTGTTAACGGCAGTCGGCCTGTACGGCGTGATGGCTTACTCAGTCGCGCAACGAACGCGAGAGATTGGAATTCGTCTGGCGCTGGGCGCTTCTAAGCACGTCGTGCTAAGTATGGTGCTCCAACGAGGCGCGATACTAACTGCAGCAGGATTAAGCGCCGGCATCCTAGGCTCGCTTTGCCTCACGAATTTCATGGAAAAGATGCTCTTCGAAACAAAGCCGTTCGACGCACCGACGATCGGGGCAGTCAGCATCTTATTAGCTTCCATCGCGCTTTTGGCCTCATATCTGCCTGCCCGGCGAGCAACGAAAGTGGATCCTCTCGTGACGCTGCGCTATGAATAGTTCCCGAGAGTTCGCCGGACAGGAAGAAACCGAAAATCCCTTCTCGGTTCACTTGGAAGTCCCCAAGAGAAGTGGCCCGCTCGCGCGCGGCGTTCGCGAGTCCGGGCCAGGTACCCCATCTTTTGTCCGGTCTTCTCTCTACGACGCCTTTACACTCATTGAAGCCAGCAGTTCTTCAAGCCTGTTGTAGCCTGCCACCATGCCGTGTTCCATACCGGACCGAGTCGCGGCGTCGCGTGCTTCTTTCGATTGGTAGAGCACCGTGAGTTTCACTTTCGTGACCTCTCCCTTGTCTTCGAACACCGTCGTGTCGACGGCCTCACCCGGATACCACGCGTCGTCGAATTTCTCAGTTGCAACCAGTTGTTTGGGAGTAACGACTTCGCGGAACACGCCGCCCATTCCCATTTCAGTACCCGCTGATTCCTTGCGCCAAACGTAGCGGTAGCTACCTCCGACCCTCAGGTCGATCTCGCAAACCGGCATGGTCCAGCCTTCTGGGCCAAGAAGCCAGCGCCGGACCAATTCCGGCTTGGTGAACGCATCAAAAACCACCGCGCGTGGGGCATTGAAATCACGTTCGATCGCAATCTCCCGGTCGCTGGGTGTGGATAGTTTGAAACTCTCGGGATAAAACCGCATATTCGCTCCTTTGTCGTTTAAAGTTTCTTGGATTTTTCTTGGGTCTTTAGCTCCTCGAGAACATGGTCAAGCCGGGCAAACGATGTCTCCCAGAATTGGCGATATTGCTCAAGCCACGCGCTGGCCTTCGCGAGTCGCTCGGGCTCAAGTCGGCTTGGCCGGCGTTGAGCATCGCGATCTCTAGAAATCAGGCCAGCACGCTCCAACACCTTCAGGTGCTTTGAGATAGCAGGTTGCGTCATCGAAAACGGTTCGGCGAGTTCGTTCACCGCGGCCTCTCCCAACGCCAAGCGGGCGAGGATGGCGCGCCGAGTCGGATCAGCCAGAGCCCCGAAGATGGCATCGAGTTGGCTTGCTTCCAAGTTAATAACCATGTGGTTGTATAACTAGATGGTATATTAAAGGTTCGGCAAGATCTCTGTCAAGCTGATTTTTCAACCGAATGGAAGGTGGGGTTCCTGCGAGGTCCTGCCGCCGAAAAGGCGAACACGAAAGGTCACGAAGGAACAAAAGAAGGTCACGGGGGCTGAGTCTCCTCCGTGACCTCTTTTTTCGACTTCGTGACCTTCGTGTTCGCCTTTTCAGGGCCCCGCTAGTTCCCTAAATGCAAGTCGGTCCACATGGTGTGCCCGGTGCGACGGTAAGACTGCCAAAGAGGCCGAGCCACCCTTGAGATCGAACGTGTTGACGATGCCACGATGCCGGCCAGCCAAGTCGTCGTGCCTAGTCTTATCCTGCTTCGCGTATGTCACATACAACTCCGAACATCGAGTGCTGTCTCGCTATACTCCCAGAATGAATCGCTGCATGGAACAGAAAATCAGGCAACAGGTTATTGGGGACAGGGAAGACTACACAGAATTGGTTCGCGGGACTACCTGGTGGAGGATTGCGGCGATCGTGTTTTGCGTGCTGGTAGTGTTTGCTCTTCTGCCGCTACCAATCCGCGGCGACGAGAAGGTGGAAATCCTGCGCGACGAGTACGGAGTCCCGCATATTTTCGCGGCTACTTCGGCTGCGGCTGCATTTGGATCCGGTTATGCGCAGGCTGAAGACCGTCTGGAAGAATTGTTGCGCAATTACCGCAGGGCTGAGGGCACCATGGCTGAGGCTTTCGGGGAGGAGTATGTCTCGCAGGATTATTGGCAGCGGGTGTGGCGACACCGTGACGTTGCGCAACGGCACTACAGGGATCTGGATCCGCAGTTGCGTGCTGTGTGCGAGGCGTTTCAGGCTGGGGTGAAGAAGTTCATGAGCGAGCATCCTGAGCAGGTGCCCGCCTGGGCTCCCAAACTGGAACCGTGGCAGATCGTTGCTTTGAGTCGCTACATCATCTGGGCGTGGCCGGAAGACGAGGCGCGGGCTGATTTGAAGCGAGCAGGCATCGAGCCCGATCGCACCGGGCCATATCGTGGATCGAACGAGATGATACTCGGTCCATCGCGGACCGCGATGCATGTCCCAATCGCCATCGTCGATCCGCACGTGAGCTGGTACGGCGAGCGCCGCTGGTACGAGATGCGGATCTATGGCGGAGAGTTGAACGCTGCGGGTGCGGCGATTATAGGACTTCCGTTTCCCGTTTTGGGACACAGTCGTTATCTTTCGATTGCCATGACTACGGGCGGTCCGGACACGTCGGATGCGTACGAGGAAGAAGTCAAGGACGGCAAGTACAGATTCAAAGATGAGTGGCGGCGGTTGGATGTGCGTACCGAGCGCATCGGCGTGAAGGTGGGAGACTCGGTCAAGTGGCAGGAGATGCGGATCGAGTCCACCCACCATGGACCAATCGTCGCGCACAAGAATGGGAAGGCTTATTCCGCGGCGATTCCTTATGCCGAAGAGTACAAGCTTCCGGATGAGTTATGGCGGATTATGACGGCACGCAATCTGGCCGAGGCGAAGAATGCGCTGGCAGAACTACAGTTAATGCCCCAGAACGTGATGATTGGCACGGTCGACGGCGATATTTATTACGTTCGCACTGGGCGCGTTCCCGTCCGGCCAAAGGCGTGCGACCCGTCCAAGCCAATGCCGGGATCCACAGGCGAGTGCGAATGGCAGGGAATCCATGCCTTCGACGACCTGGTGCAGATTACGAATCCTCCGCAAGGCTACATGCAGAACTGCAATGCTCCACCGTTGACGATGATGAAGGACTCTCCTCTGGCGCCGGAAAAATGGAGCGAGCATCCATATCTCTACAACGACTCGCGGCGTGTGCCCCTTCAGCGTCCAGCAATGGTGTTGGATCTGCTGGATGCAACCAAGAATGCAACGCTGGAACAGGCGACCGCGATCGCGCTCTCACCCCAAGTGTGGCACGCGGAGCTTTGGCAAGAGAGAATCCGGAAGGCGGCTCCGGAAAGCGCATTCGGCAAGATGCTCGCCACGTGGGACCGCCGCAGTGACGCGGATTCGCACGCAGCGCTGGGCTTCTATCTCTTCAAGACAGCCTTGGGCGTCGATGGTCGGGCCGTGGATCCGCCGGACACTCTGAGCGATGACGCGGTCAGGGACGCGCTCGCAAAAGCGGATCAGCGTCTGAAGGCCGACTTTGCGCCGGATGCGGCATTCGGCACCCTGTTCCGAGTTGGGAGAAAGGGCGGCTCGCGCACCTGGCCGGTCAGCGGCGGAACATTGAACGAAGCTGCGATGGCGACTCCACGCGCGATCCATTTCCTCAAAGCAGGGAAGGAAATGGTGGGTGTCGACGGCCAGTCCGCAACGCAGATCGTGATTCTGACGAAGCCACCGCAGTCGTACATGGCCATGCCGCTAGGCGAAAGCGACCATCCTGAATCGGAACATTGGGACGATCAGGCAGAAAAGCTCTTCAGCAAGAGCAAGCTTGAGTCGACTTATTTCGCGAATCGCGCAGAGCTGGAGAAACATGTGACGCAGAGGGAGGAGCTTAGGTTTTGAGCGCTAGTTGTAGCTGTCTTC
Source organism: Terriglobales bacterium (assembly GCA_035567895.1). Taxonomy (NCBI): domain Bacteria; kingdom Pseudomonadati; phylum Acidobacteriota; class Terriglobia; order Terriglobales; species Terriglobales bacterium. The sequence goes on from DATMPC010000117.1 coordinate 5,439, forward strand.
CCCCCAAGTGTTGAGTAACAAAGCGGTATCCCGATCGACTCTCGTGCCGCGAGACGGGGCACGTCACACAGCCGAGGGCGGCCGTGCCACACGGTGGGTCTCTGGTGCGTGTCTTCTCCGAGTGGGCCAGGTCGATCCGTTGCAGTACCGTCGGCGGTCTTTCAATCGAGGGCTCAAGCCTCTTTCGCGCACTCACCGCACCCAGCGGCTACCGCCGGTACTGAACCCTGATCGCCGTTACCCTATTCTCTGTGCCCTAAGGGGATGCAAACGGGGCGTTTTAGGGCTGACTTACGAAAGGGCTCGGTCTTCTTTCAGTCCAATCTGCATCAACACCACAAGGTATTGCGATCCACGTGAACGTTTGGCACAGCATGTCGCAGGGAGTACCAAGGTACATGTACGAAAATCGGAAGAAAAGGGGGCAAAACCCGGAAGAAACCCGGAACTCTCCCTTGACACACCCCGGAGTAACCGGGGTATAACACGCCTACCTTAAGTTTCCCCCCGAGAAAGCAGAGGGCTCTTCCTCTTCAGGCCCCAGTCAGATGAGGCAATTCCCGTGGAGTTCGATTCAGGGAAGCAACATTCGTGGAAAGGTCTAGGCATTATGGGCGCAGATTCGCGTGAAGTGATGAATATCCGCCAGGCGTCGCAGTACCTGGGCGTCAGTCCCGACACGCTCTACAAATACGTTTACGAAGAGAAAATCCCGGCTTTCAAACTGGGCAACCGCTGGAAGTTCAAGAAAACCATCCTCGACCAGTGGATGGAAGAGAAGAGCTCAGTTGGGGAAGCAAAGAGCACTAAGAAGCGACCGCGGGCCGCACGGGCCGCCATCGGTCAATAGCGAGGCTAAGCATGTTCGGATTTGGATCGTCGAAATCAGTGGTTGGGCTGGACATTGGCTCCAGCAGCATTAAGGCCGTTGAACTGAAGAAGGTCAAGGGCGAAATCCAGGTGGCCCATCTGGGCGTGGAACGGCTGGGCTCCGACATCGTGGTTGACTCCATGATCGTCGACTCCGGCAGCGTCTCCAGTGCCATTTCCAAGCTCTTTTCAGAGCGCAAGTTTGGCTCGAAGCTGGTAGCGACAGCGGTGAGCGGTCACTCCGTGATCGTAAAAAAGATCTCGATGCAGACGGTGCCGGAGAACGAGGTTCCCGAACTCCTGCAGACGGAAGCCGCGCAGTACATCCCGTTCGACATGAACGACGTAAATATCGACTACCAAGTGCTCACGGAAGATCCAAATGAGCCGCACATGGATGTTCTGCTCGCCGCGGTAAAGAAGGACAAGATCCTCAATTACACGAACGTCCTCTCGCTGGCCGGCAAGATTCCCGAAGTGGTCGACATCGATGCGTTCGCACTGCAGAACTGCTACGAATATAACTACGAGCCCTCCCCCACATCTACAGTAGCCCTGCTGAATCTTGGCGCGAGCGTGATGAACATCAACATCGTCAAGGGCAGCACGCCGCTGTTTACGCGCGACGTCAGCGTTGGCGGTAATCAGTACACCGACTCGCTGCAGAAAGAACTCGATCTGAGCTTTGACGATGCTGAGGCTTTGAAGATGGGAGAGACGAACGGGAAAGTAAGTCCCGATGCGAAGCTGCCGATCCTAAAGCAGGTGACGGAGATCATCGTTCTGGAAATCCAGAAGACGTTTGACTTCTTCCGAGCGACCGCCGCGGGACAGCACATCGAGAAAATCTATCTAGCAGGCGGCTCGTCCGCAGTTCCCGGCCTCACGGAAGCGCTGCGTCAAGAGTTTTCGATGCCAGTGGAGATTCTCAATCCTTTCCAGCGCATTCAGGCGAATGGAGCTGGTGATCTTGTTGGACAGAACGCGGGGCAACTCGCCGTAGCCGTGGGACTCGCCCTCAGGAGTTTTGAGTCGCTATGATTCGCATAAACCTTCTTGGGAAATCCAAACCGAAGAGCAGGCGTTCCGCGATGGCAACCACAGCCATCGAATTCGAAAGCAGTGGCTCGCCGAATTCCTCGAATGCACTGGCAGCCATCATTGTCCTTGCCATCACGGCGGGCGGCATTTGGTGGTACCAGAATCAACTGAACAACCAGGCGCTCGACATCAAGAAGCAGATGGATGCGGCTCAACGTGAAGCCCAATCCCTGGCCCAAACCAAGGCTCGCTTCGAACAGCGGCAGGCGGTCAGAGACGAGTACGAAGCGCGAGTGAGAATGATTGACACTCTGCGCGCCAATCAGTCTGGTCCTGTCGATCTACTCACGATGGTCAGCAGCACAGTCAACAACACTGATGAGGTGTGGCTCATTGCCATGAACGATGCCGGACCAAACGTGAACGTGGACGGTACGGCGCTGAGTTCAAACGCAGTCGCGAACCTGATGACCAACCTTATGAAAACCGGCTACTTCAAGTCCGTGGAGATCAAGGAAACCTACCAGGACGAAACGGAGAAGAAAATACAGGCATTTAACTTCAGCCTGACGTGCCAGAAGCAACCACCAACAGCATCGGGAAAGAAGTCGTAAGCACGGAGAACTACCATGAGTAAATTTAACGAGCTTCCATTCATAGCGCGCTTCGCAATATTCGCCGTGGTTGGCGCCGCGATCTTTGCGGGCGCCTGGTATGGTCCAGTCCCTGGCTTCGCGGCAATGCGCGCAGCGAACGATGCATCGATGGCACGATTGAAGGCGCTGCAGGCGGAAAACGCCCGCATGAAACCTTACGAATCGCAGCTCAAGGAGATTGAGTTGCAAATCGAATCATTACAACGACAGATGGAACGGCAAAAGCAAATCGTTCCGGATGAAAAGACAGCGGACCAGTTCATGCGAGATCTGCAACAGAATGCTCAACAGGCCGGCGTTTCAATTCGCAGCTACGTTGCCAAACCGGTTGCCCAGAAACAGTACTACAGCGAAGTTCCATTCGATCTTGAAATCGATGGACCGTACTTCTCAATGCTTAATTTTTTCGAGAGAGTGGGGACCAGTGAACGAATCATAAACGTCGAGAATCTACGGATGTCCGGAATCGGAAGCAAAGCTCCGTCCAGTGTGCGCCGCAAGTATGACTACCTCCCAGGCGAAACCGTAACCGTTGCTTGCACGGCAAAGACTTTCTTCAGCACACAAGTCACAGCCAAGCCGGTCCCGACAACCACGGCGACCGCTCCTGGGCAACCGCCGACGAAGAACGCGAGCTAACGAGAGGAGGCACATGAAAGTCAGAGCTTACATTTTTGCGACTGCCCTTCTGGCAGGAGCGGTCGCTGCGCAAACAGCACCTGCATCCCAGACAGTGAAACAGAATCCTCCTCAAGCGCAGGCCAAGAAAGATTCAACAACATCGAAAACTCCAGCTAAAAACCCGTTCAAGCCCAAGGCGAAGGCCCCGGAATCTTCCACCAAACTACCGGTGAAGCCGCAAGCGAAGGCCCAACCTGGCTCGAACAAAGCAACTCCGAAGCAAGCCGCTCCTGTACAGGCTAAAGCTGCTCCAACAAAGGAAACTGCCAAGCCAGCGGAGGTAAAAAAGGAAGCTGCTCCCGAGGTGGCACAGATCCCACCGAAAAAGCTTCCCAGCCCAGGGGGGCGTGATCCTTTCGTGAGTCCGCTTGCGGCAGCAGCGGAGCGCGGCCCGGGCGCGGGCTGCACGACGGGAAAGCGTTGTCTGATGGTTGACCAGCTTGTGCTCAAGGGCATCGTGCAAATGAGGACAGGGAATTTCGCCCTTGTCGAGAACATCTCGAAGCGTCCTTACGTGCTTCATGAAAACGATTCCTTGTTCAACGGCAGCGTTGTGAAGATTACTGGCGACAGCGTCGTCTTTAGGGAACAGAGCAACGACATCCTCGGAAGGCCAGTTTCCAAGGAGGTTGTCAAGAAAGTTTCTGCCCCCGCAGTTTAGTAAGCGGGTAGGCATCAAGTATGTAAGAGTGATTCCATGTCCCCGTGCGGGCTTGGAAGACGAACCCAGTTAGTAAACACGGGATCTTCGTGAACATCCGAACAGGTTCACGAAAGGTTTCAAAGCAGTTGTCGTAATTCGTTACTGGGCGGAATCCGACCAGGTTCCTGGGATGTAGTAACCGCGCTCGGCGAGATCGATTGCGGTGGGCAAATTCCAAAGCGGCGGTTAGGCTCCGTTGGTGTAACTTCACCGCGGACCTTTCACGTTGCGGCGCGTTCCGGCAGAGATGCTGAACCGTGAGGAGAGACGAGATGAGGCTCAAGCAACTTCTGGGTGTCGGGCTGGCGGTCCTCTTATTGACCGCGCTTGCCACTGCCGATTCGCAGTTGACGGATATCACTGTGCAGGGCAAAGGCAACGCTGCCACCATAACCATTCACGCGAATGGCACTCTTACTCATAACGAATACAGACCAGTCGACAATCTATTGTTGGTTGACTTTCCTGGAGTGGATGTCGGCACACTGGACTCGAATACTCACACCGTGAACGTTCCCGGAGTAACCTCCTACCAGGTTCACTCATACAAAGCAGCCAACGGAAGTCAGATCGCAAGAGTTGAGTTGACCCTTGCATCACATGCGAATGTTCGACTATCGAGTGAATCGAATGCTGTGCTGGTAGCGGTAAGCACTGACTCGCAAGCGCTGCCGACTATAGCCAAAACCTCTCCAAGCGCCGTACCAGCATTCACGCACTCTCCCGCGATTACTCCTTCTGCTCTCCCGGCTAGCGCACAAGTGGTACGTGTACGGGGTATCTCTGTGGTTCGCGGGCACGAGGGAACCAATGTGGAGATTCGGGCAACCGGGACCATCAGTCCAAGAACCCTGACGCTTAAATCGCCGGATCGGTTAGTCATAGACTTGCCAAATGCCTTGCCGGAATCACGGCCTCATAACATACCTGTGCATGCCGCAGATGTAGACATGGTTCGCATGTCGCAATACCAGGCGCAACCTCCGATGACGCGGGTGGTACTTGATCTGAAAGCGCCGCAGGATTTTCAGGTTGCAAGCGTGAACAACAAAGTGGTTGTGAAACTTCGCCCTCTGGCGAGTCGTGGGACCTCATTGGCAGCAAGCGGCACGCCTAGTGCGCCATCTATCCCGCCCTCTGCGAAATTGTCTTCTGAGCGCTCGACGATAACAACTTCTGCACAGGCATCCAAAGCTCCGGCCCGCGACTTTATTGTGGTGGAACCGCAATATCATGAAGTGACCAGGGAGCAGCAAGCACAACAGGAGAAGACGGCCGCCGAACGCGCTTCCGAGGCAGCTAAAACTCTGGGCGCGGCGCCTCCAGTCGAGATTCCGCTGTCGTTGGGTCCAACTCAAGCGGCCATGAAGCCACAGGTTGTCCAGGCAGCAATGATGCAGGCCGCACAGTCTGCTGGAAACGCTCAGGCTCTCAATGCAGTAACGGCAACTGCGAACTGCAATACGGGACGCTACACCGGCGAACCAATCTCAGTGAATCTCAAGGATGTCGATCTCAAAGACTTTTTTCGCCTCATTCATGAAATCAGCGGGCTGAATGTCGTTCTCGATCCCGGCGTTACTGGAAACTTGACGATCGTACTTGACGATGTACCGTGGGATCAGGCGCTCGCTATTGTGCTGCAGAACAACTCACTGCAATGCCAGTTGAATGGCAATGTGCTCCGCATCGCCCTTCCCGATACATTGCGCAGGGAGGCTGATGCTATCCGAGCTACCGAGGAAGCTCAGGCGCTGGCTGTCGATCGTGTCACGGTTACGCGCTACCTCAGCTATGCATCGGCAAAAAACGTTGTGCCAACCTTGAAGGCATTTCTATCTAAGCGCGGCAACATCATTGCAGATGATCGTACCAATTCATTGATCGTCCAGGACATTCCAAGCGTCATTCCCGGGCTTGATCGTTTGGTGAAGGAGCTGGATCGTAAGACTCAACAGGTTGAGATCGAAGCTCGCGTCGTCGCTGCGACCCGGAGTTTCGCTCGCGACATTGGCACACAGCTCGGCTTTGGCTTTGGAAACAAGAACAGCGCGGTCGGGGGAGCGGGAGCAGTCGGAACCTCGCCAATCCAGAACGCAGCAGCTACGGCCCCTCAATACATTACTGTGGGCAGCAACCAGATTCCGCTGTTCAGCAATTTCCCGGCTATCGGCCCGACGAGCGGTCTCAGTTTCCTCAACGCTACCAACAACTATCGGCTCGATGTGATTCTCACGGCCGCAGAGAATCGAGGACTGATCAAGATCCTCTCGCGTCCGAGAGTGGTAACTCAGAACAACATTCAGGCGTTAGTGCGGCAGGGCGTTCGCATTCCGGTAGTCACTGCGGCGCAGTTAGGCGGACCGCCTACTACGACGTACATTGACGCATTTCTCCGACTGCAGGTCCAGCCGCAAATTACGTCTGAAAACACGATCTTCCTGAATGTAGATGTAGAGAACACTACACCAGACTTCGGAACCCAAGTGGGTGGCAATCCGCAACTGCTGACGCAGCAAGCAACAACCCAAGTACTCGTATCTGACGGTGGAACTGTGGTCATCGGCGGCGTGATTCAGACAACGGATAACATCTCGCGCCAACAGGTTCCGCTACTCGGAGATGTTCCAATTTTAGGAAATCTGTTTAAACGGAGGGCGGTCAGCACCTCAACCCAGGAGCTGATCTTCTTCATTACGCCAAGAATCGTTCAGTCCTAAACCTGGGTAGCTAAACGGTTCGCGAGGGCCTCCGGTACAGTAGTACTGGAGGCCCAAAGTTTTTTGTAGGACAGCGTCCCGGAACTACATGAATTATCTTTCTCGTCTGAAGAGCCTTCAAACCAAATTCGAGTTCGACCGGCTCGATGCAGCCTTCGTTACGCACCTTGCCAATATTCGATATCTGTGTGGATTTAGCGGAAGTTCCGGCATTCTCGCATTCTCTCGAGGGGTCTGGGAGCTGTTCACTGATGGCCGTTACACAGAGCAGGCGAAAAGGCAGGTTAAAGGCGCGGCGGTACGGGTGGACGCGCTGCCTCCCCTTGCGCATGCCGCGCGATCGATCGGCAGCAAACTCAAACGGAGCCGGGGAGTAGTCCGCATCGCCATCGAACGTGATTACATGACCCTGGCAATGCAGGCGCGTCTTGCATCTGAGTTGGAACAAGCCATTCCCAGATCCCGACTCCGGCTGATCCCGATCGCCGGTGCGGTAGAACATCTCAGGATCAGAAAGGATAAAGAGGAGATCGACCAAATCCGCCAAGCCGCTGATCTCGCTTCGAGCGTATTTCCCGATGTATTGCGGGCAATCGAGCCACAAGTAACCGAGAATGCCGTCGCCGCTGAACTCGATTACCTGGCGCGCATGTCTGGCGCGGAAAAAATGAGTTTCGACACCATCGTTGCATCGGGTACTCGGTCCGCTTTACCGCACGCGCGACCGACTTCGGAGAAGATCGGACGCGGATTCGTCGTCCTCGACTATGGTGTTATACTCGGCGGTTATTGCTCAGACATGACTCGCACTGTGTGGGTCGGTCGCGTGGACCGGGCAATGCGAGAATTGTATTCTGCGGTCCTTGAAGCACAGCTCTCCGGGATTGCTGCCGTGCGCTCCGGAACAGAGGCTCAACAGGTTGATGCCGCTGCCCGGAGCGTGTTGCGCAAGCGCAAGCTGGACAGGTATTTCACCCACTCGCTGGGTCACGGAGTCGGAATTGAGATTCACGAGTCTCCCCGATTAGCCAAGGGAGAGACACGGATACTGGAAACCGGAATGGTAGTAACTATCGAGCCAGGCGTTTATGTTCCGGGCAAGGGAGGCGTGCGAATCGAAGACATGGTTTTGGTTACCGACAAAGGCTGTGAAGTGCTCACTCCGACATCAAAAGAACTCGTAATCCGCTGAGCCCAATTCCCCACGAGATCAAATGAATCAAAAAGAGCTTAGAGAGCTGATCGAGTTCCTCAAAGAGCAGGACATTGCGGAATTTGAACTAGAACGCGGCGATGTAAAGGTCCGCATTAAACGCGGAGTCCTGGCGGCAGCACCTGCGGTCCCAGTTCAAGCCGCTCCAGTTACGACTGCGCAGCTGTCAAGCCTTCCAGCGCAAGCTCCAACTGAAGCGTCGGGAGCGCCAAAGACATCTGCGGCCGCCGACGAAGGACTACACGTAGTTAAGTCTCCCATTGTGGGAACCTTCTATGAGTCTCCGTCACCTGGCTCACCGCCCTTCGTGAAGCCAGGGGATACGGTCGAAGCAGGACAAGTGCTTTGCATTATCGAAGCAATGAAGCTCATGAACGAGATCGAGGCCGACATTGGCGGTGAGATGGTAAAACGCTTGGTCAATAACGGACAGCCAGTGGAGTACGGACAACCGCTGTTCAGCATCCGCCCGCACTAATCGGACGAGGCCTGCAGTCTTAGCATGTTCAATAAGATCCTGATTGCCAATCGCGGAGAGATCGCTCTTCGCGTCATCTGTGCCTGCAAGGAACTCGGAGTACGGACCGTCGCGGTCTATAGCGAAGCCGACCGTAATTCCCTGCCGGTTCGCTTTGCAGATGAAGCTATCTGTATCGGTCCGCCACGTTCGGCGGAAAGCTACCTGAATATTCCTGCAGTCATTAGCGCTGCCGAAATCGCAAATGTCGATGCCATCCATCCGGGATACGGACTCCTAAGCGAAAACGCGAACTTTGCCGAAGTGTGCGAAACCTCGCACATTAAATTCATAGGCCCGCCTCCCGAAGTCACGCGCCTGATGGGTGAAAAAGAGAAAGCGCGCGTTGCCATGAAAAAAGCCGGAGTCCCCATTCTTCCTGGATCGGAAGGAGTGATTCAGAGCGAAGAAGAGGGTCTGGAATGGGCAAAGCAGGTCGGCTATCCAGTGATTCTCAAAGCCTCGGCCGGTGGCGGCGGTAGAGGAATGCGCGTCATTCGCAGTGGCGACGAGCTGCCGAAACTCTACCAGGCAGCACACTCGGAGGCGGCAGCCGCATTCGGCAACGGCGACTTATACATGGAGAAGTTCATCGAGCGGCCCCGCCACATCGAGTTCCAGATCCTGGCGGATCAGCACGGCAAAGTCATAACGCTTGGCGAACGCGAATGCAGCATTCAGCGCCGTCATCAGAAGCTGCTGGAGGAATCGCCGTCAACACGTGTGACTCCCAAAATGCGTAAAGAGATTGGGGAAAAACTAGAGTCCTCGCTGGCCGATATTGGATACCAGAACGCCGGCACCATAGAGTTCCTAATGGACGAAGACGGTAGTCTCCACTTCATCGAAATGAATACGCGCATTCAAGTGGAACATCCGGTTACAGAGATGGTTACCGGAGTGGATCTAGTGAAGGCACAGATACGAATCGCCGCAGACGAGAAGCTGGGCAACATCATCACCGCTCCGATTGAAATGCGCGGACATTCGATCGAGTGCCGCATTAACGCTGAGCATCCGGAGAAGTTCACCCCGTCGGCCGGAAAAATTACTGCTTTTAACACTCCCGGTGGCACTGGCGTTCGTGTAGATACTGCTGCATACACTGAGGGCGTGATTCCGCCTTACTACGATTCTTTAATCGCGAAACTGATAACTCACGGCAGAGACCGTGAGGAGGCAATCGCGAGAATGTCGCGCGCTCTGGAGATGTTCATTGTTGAAGGGATCCACACGACCATTCCCTTACATCGGCGAATTATGGAAAATGCAGATTTTCGCGCCGCCGAATTTGACACCAAGTTCATGGAACGCTTCCTGGAGAAGAGTAGGAACGGAACCGGCCGATAGCGCCGAATAGTACTTTTGACGGTCATTCCAAAGCCCGCCTTCGCGCTGCCACGCCTCTATCCCATTCTTGTACCTTCGCTTATTGGTTCGGGCACCCTGGCTGAGAGCTGCGAGTTTGCCCGCGAACTGTTCGCTGGAGGAGCAACGCTGCTGCAGCTAAGGGAGAAGAATGCGTCCGCAAAAGAAATTCTTCGATGGGCTCGTGAGCTGCGGCGTGTACTCCCGAATGAAGTCGTTTTGATTCTGAACGACCGCGCAGACCTCGCCATTGCCGCGCAAGCAAATGGAGTTCATGTTGGACAGGACGACATTCCTCCTGAAGCAGCTCGGCGAATTATTGGAAATCAGAGAATACTGGGCATCTCAACGCATAACGTGGAACAACTTGCTGTCGCGCAACAAACCTCGGCGAACTACTTGGCCGTCGGACCAGTTTTCACTACTACCTCCAAGAATAAGCCTGACCCAACAATAGGATTAGAAGGCGTTCGCCAAGCCCGCGCCAGCACTCGCAAGCCGCTGATAGCCATCGGCGGAATTACTCTCCAGAACTGCCAGTCTGTCATCGAAGCAGGAGCCGACTCCGTGGCCGTAATCGGCGAGTTGCTATCTAATCCCCACAAAGTGACTGCGCAATTCCTGCTCAAAATGGCTAAATTGGGGTAAAACTATCAGGCAGTGACTACACAAACTCAGGTCCGCGTTCTCGCCTCCAAATCCGCCGAGTTTGTTCAAGGCCTCAATCTCACCAGCGCAACGACCCTCGTTGTCGGCTCGATGATCGGCTCAGGCATCTTCATCGTCTCCGCCGACATTGCACGCCTGGTCGATTCGCCTGCGCTGCTGATTCTCGCTTGGGTAGTGACAGGATTCATGACTGTCGTTGGCGCATTGACCTATGGCGAGCTCGCGGCCATGATGCCGAAGGCGGGTGGGCAGTACGTGTTTCTGCGCGAGTCTCTAGGGCCGCTCTGGGGATTTCTCTACGGCTGGTCGATGTTTGCCGTAATTCAAACCGGCACTATTGCCGCGGTCGGCGTGGCGTTCGGAAAGTTTCTAGGGGTATTGTTCCCTGCTATTTCCTCAGACAAATGGCTTTGGCACATCGGACACGTTCCTCTGTGGAAGGTCGGTCCGCTGGCGCTCGGCAACATGGACGTTGGCTTGAACAGTCAGAACCTTGTGGCCATCGCAATGGTCCTGCTTCTCACCGCAGTGAATGTGCTTGGTGTCAAAACTGGCGCGATCGTCCAGAACATTTTTACGTTTTCCAAGACCGCCGCACTGTTCGGACTCGTTCTCGTTGGCGCAATCCTCGGCAGCAACGCTGAAGCCATTCGTCAGAACTTCGGACACTTCTGGCAAAATGCGTCATTCAGCGTACTTCATCCAGTGCAGGTCGGAGTTGGCGGCCCAATAGCTCTAGTAGGACTACTTACGATCGTGGCCGTCGCGCAAGTGGGATCGCTCTTTTCTTCCGACGCATGGAATAACGTCACTTTCACTGCCGCGGAAGTTGAGAATCCACGCCGCAACCTTCCCCTGTCTCTTGCAATCGGAACCGGGCTTGTAACCCTGCTGTATATCGCAGCGAACTTCGTCTATTTGATGGTACTGCCGCTGCACGGGGATGCGCATGGCACTACGGTGCTGGCGCGAGGAATTCAGTACGCGGCCGACGACAGAGTAGGCACTGCCGTGATGCAGCAGGCCTTCGGAGCATCAGGAGCCGTACTGATGGCGATCGCAATCCTGATCTCCACCTTTGGCTGTAACAACGGACTGATCCTTGCGGGCGCACGTATCTACTACGCCATGGCCAAGGACGGCCTTTTCTTCCGCTCCGTCGGTAAGCTCCATCCCGCCTACAAGACGCCTGCAGTCTCGCTGATCGTTCAAGCGCTCTGGACTTGCGTTCTCTGTCTCTCGGGCAGCTACGGGCAGTTGCTCGACCTGACAATGTTTGCAGTCATCATCTTCTATATTCTGACCATTGGCGGGCTGTTCGTTCTGCGGCGAACCCGGCCCGATGTTCCGCGCCCCTACCGTGCTTTCGGGTATCCTGTGTTGCCCGCGATTTACATTGTGATGGCAACATTCATCGAGATTGTGCTACTCCGCTACAAACCGCAATACACTTGGCCAGGATTGATCATTGTGCTGCTCGGAATTCCTGTCTATCTGTTCTGGTCGCGAAATGCACAGGTTGAATCCGTCCAAGAAAGTGCTGCTCTAAATCCATAGGAGATACGAACCGCATGGCCAATTTGCTGGCGACAAAGCCCCTAAGTGTCCTAATGAATGAGGCTCAGGAAACTGGCGAGCACAGCCTGAAACGCGCGCTGGGTCCGGTCAACCTCGTTACTCTCGGCATCGGCGCCATCATCGGAGCCGGAATCTTCGTGCTCACCGGAAATGCTGCCGCACAGTATGCGGGACCAGCTATCACTCTCTCTTATGTGCTTGCCGGCCTAGGCTGCGTCTTTGCCGGACTTTGCTATGCGGAGTTCGCTTCGCTCATTCCCATCGCGGGATCGGCATACACATACGGCTACGCGACGCTCGGCGAGTTCTTTGCCTGGATCATCGGCTGGGACCTGATCCTTGAATATGCTTTTGGCGCGGCGACCGTTGCGTCGGGCTGGGCAGGCACCATCATCTTCTTTTTGCAGAGCTTCGGGATCAACCTACCGCCTCGTTTGACCGCTACGCCGGGAACCGATCTGTACTTTGTCAATAACGCCTGGCAAGCGGCCGGAGCGCCCTCCCTAGTCGGGTTGAGTCCGTCTCAACTGGCGGCCTTGCCCCATGAAGTAGGCATCTTCAATCTGATCGCATTCCTTGGGATCATGATGATTACCGTCATCCTGGTTGTCGGCATCAAGGAGTCTGCCAACTTCAACACAACCATTGTGTTCATCAAACTCGTGGCCGTTGTGATTTTTATCGCGGTAGCTGCCAGTTGGGTAATCGCACATCCGGCGCAAGCGCGCGCAAATTGGACTCCGTTTATCCCCCTGAACACCGGATCATTCGGATCCCACGGATGGTCGGGCATAGCCCGCGGAGCCTCAGTCGTCTTCTTCGCATACATTGGCTTTGACGCCGTTTCTACTGCTGCGCAAGAAGCGCGCAACCCGCAGCGAGACATGCCGATCGGCATCATGGGGTCGCTCCTGATTTGCACTTTCCTCTATATCGTGGTCGCAGGTCTGCTCACCGGCGTCGTGCACTATCCATCGCTCAACGTCGCAGCCCCCGTGTCTTTGGCAATGCAGCAGATCGGGCTCAGATGGGGCAGCATCCTGGTGAATGCCGGAGCGATCGCCGGACTGAGTACCGTCATGCTGGTCATGATGCTGGGACAGACGCGAGTCTTCTACTCAATGTCACGCGATGGATTACTTTGGAAATGGGCTGGCGAAATCCATCCACGTTTTCGCACGCCGTGGAAAAGCACAATCATCATGGGATTGTTTGTTGGCGTTTTCACGAGCGTTGTTCCTATCGGCATTCTCGGGCAGCTCGTCTCGATCGGTACTCTGCTCGCATTCGTGATCGTCAGTGTTGGTGTGATGATCCTCCGGAAACGTCGTCCTGATCTTCACCGGCCGTTCCGCACTCCGTGGGTCCCGTTCGTGCCGATTATGGCCATCGTTCTGGCTCTCGGGCTTATGCTCGCGCTTCCACATGACACCTGGATTCGCCTGGTCGTGTGGCTGGCGATCGGCATGGTCATTTACTTCACCTATGGCCGCCATCACAGCAAGGTGCAGCAGGGGCATCCAGAAGCAGTACTCGAACCAACGCGGTAAACGCAAGAAATACTTCAGGCTTGGTATCATCCTCAATCGGGTGATTTCGTGATCGGGTGATTTGTGATCGCGAAATCACCAAATCGCGAAATCACGCAATCCTCCCATCCTCCGCTGCATTCTCGTCCTCCTATAGAATTCCTCCGCGATGGCGCTCTCACTTGCCAGAAATCCGCTTCATGCATTTCGCAGACTGCTATGGATCGGCGTTGCTCTATTACTGGTTTCCGCAATTGGAACCATCGGTTATCGCTCCATCGAAGGCTGGAGTTGGCTTGATAGCTTGTACATGGTTGTGATCACCTTCAGTTCCATCGGATATGGAGAGGTCCATCCGCTTAGCCCAACGGGTCGTGAGTTCACGATTGCTCTAATCAGCTGCGGAGCGGTGCTTGTCGCTCTCGGCATCGGGACACTCACCCAAGCTCTGCTAGAATTCGAGCTTCTTCAATTCTTCGGCAGGCGCAGAGTGGAACGGCAAATCGCTCGTCTTTCCGGACACTACATCATCTGTGGCGCCGGACGCGTGGGCCGCAGCACGGCTCGCGAGCTTGCCCGCAAGCCCGTCCCATTCCTGATCATCGAGAAGGATCAGGCAAAGGCCGAAGGTTTCCCTCCCGAATGGCTAACTATGTTCGGAGATGCCACGCAGGAGAGCACGCTAATCGCAGCGCGCATCGATCAGGCTGCGGGGCTCGTGGCTGCAACTACAACCGATGCCAGCAACATATTCATCGTTCTGAATGCGCGCAGCCTGAATGGAAAATTGAAGATCATCGCGCGGGCCAGCGAGGAGGAATCCGGCAAGCACCTTACCAAGGCGGGCGCCAATTCTGTAATCTCGCCGTACGCGTTCGCCGGGCATCAGATCGCGCAGGGTCTGCTGCGTCCCAACGTTGTCGATTTCCTCACCCTTACTACAGGGCGCGACGGTGGGCACGAAATGGTGATCGAAGAAATCGCGGTTGCACCTCGCTCTCCCCTGGCGGGAATAACAGTCGGGGAGTCGGGAATCCATCGCGATTACGGCATCATCATCCTCGCCATCAAACATTCAGACGGCAACACTTCATTTAATCCAAGAGCCCGTGATGAGATCCGAGCGGGCGATTACCTGATCGCCATGGGGGAACCCGCAAGCATGTCCAACCTCGAGCTGGCCGCCGGCAATCCCCAATGAAAATCGTTACAGCCGCTGAAATGCGGGAGATCGATCGCATCACCACTGAGAAATACGGCGTCCCTTCCTTAACCCTCATGGAGAATGCGGGTGGCGGGGTTGCGCGATTTGTGTTGCAACAGTACCCGCAAGCAAAGCGAATTACTGTCGTATGCGGCAAGGGAAACAACGGTGGTGATGGATTCGTCGCTGCGCGGAAGCTACATGAAGCTGGACGGGATGTTCGAGTCGTGCTGCTGGCTGAGCCCAACGATGTAAAAGGAGATGCACGCGAGAATCTGAAACGACTGCCCTTATCGCCAACAATTGCCAACTCGACGGCAATGCTCGATGCGAACAACAGCCTCTTCAGCGAAACGGACTTGCTGCTCGATGCGATCTTTGGCACAGGCTTTCGTCCTCCCCTGCCCGAGCTTGCGAACCATGCGATCGAGCTGATCGGGAAGTCCAGCGCTGCAGTGATCTCGGTCGATATCCCTTCCGGCGCTGATGCCGATTCATTCAACGTGGATCAACCCGGCTCTTGCCGCAGCAGTGCGATCGTAACCTTCACCGCATTGAAGCCGGGCATCGTTTTCTCTGCGCTCACGCGCGGCCCAATCGTGGTCGCGAGAATTGGCTCACCCGACGAAGCCATCGTCTCGAAGCTTGGTTTGGAGTGGAACGAAGTGCCGACGCTTCTGCGCAGGCCGCGGAAACTTAATTCCAATAAGGGACTCTACGGCCACGTGCTGATCGTCGGCGGTTCGCTCGGAAAGTCGGGGGCTCCGACGATGGCATCGACGGCAGCTTTACGAATCGGCGCTGGGCTTGTAACCTGTGCCGTGCCCAGGAGCGTTCAACCAATTGTGGCCGGAGCCATTCCGGAACTGATGACCGAGCCACTGGACGAGAATGCGGCCGGAACAATTTCAGAACGGGCTCTCGATGAAGCTGAATCGAAGCTCCTTCTCCAACGCAAGAATGTGGTGGCGGTTGGCCCTGGATTAGGTCGAGATGCGGAAACAGTGCGAGCGGTTCGTGGCTTCGTTGCGCACTGCCCGCTTCCATTAGTGCTCGACGCCGATGCGCTAAATGCATTCGAACGCGAGAGCAGGCTCCTCGATGGCAGCAAACGGCTCCTCGTGCTCACACCGCACCCGGGCGAGATGGCGCGCCTGACCGGAAGCACGGTCAAGGAAGTCGAAGCCAATCGCATTGATGTTGCGCGGAAATTCGCACGCGAACATCGCGTCATCTTAGTGCTCAAAGGTTGGCGGACACTCATCGCCGATGGCGAAGGCAACATCTGGGTGAACACCACCGGGAATCCGGGACTGGCGAAAGGTGGAAGTGGCGACGCGTTAACCGGAATTATTGCTGGTCTAATCGCCCAGCATTCAGATCACATCGTCGATGCTGCCCGAGCGGGAGTTTACCTGCACGGCTTGGCCGCAGATGCTGCGCTCTCCGCTCAAACTGAGGAAACCATGCTCGCCAGCGACGTAATAGGCGCCCTGCCTGCCGCTCTTCGCATCGCTCGAAAGCCCGCAGATGAATTCATGTTGATCCAACGCGGAGAGCCGCTCTGGTGAAGGCAAATCAAGAGTTGCACAGTCATTCTCCGGAAGAAACCATTGCCGTTGGACACCAGCTCACGCAGTATCTCGAGGCCGGTCAGATGGTTATTTTGCGTGGTGATCTAGGGGCTGGAAAAACAACATTGATAAAGGGCGTCGCTGAAGGCTTTGCCGCCGCTCCTCAGGAAGATGTCACCAGCCCAACTTTCACGTTGGTCCACGAATACCGCGGGCCGGCCATCACAATTTTTCATATCGATTTATACCGAATCGACACAGAGCGCGAACTGTTAACGTTGGGCATCGACGACCTTCGCGCCGAACTCGGAAGCATCTTACTAGTGGAATGGGGAGAGAAGTTTCAGCAAATCACGGCTCAGAGCGACGGGGAAATATCGATTACGAGAACAGGCGAGAGTGACAGAAGAATTATCTATCGTTCGCGAAAGTAGGTCGATTCGATTCTCCAAGGCACAGGCGCTCTCGTGTGTGTCGACTTTGGGCGGAGCCACGGCCGAGGGTCTGCCGCGGCGGATGCCACAAACTCACCAACAACTTACTTCTGCCGAGGCTCAGTTCTCCTCACCACAGTGACTATCAGAAATATTCCGTTAATCGCAGAGAACGCGATGAATCCCATCATCACGTGGAAAGGCTTCACGTGGCGCAGAACAGCGACAATCGCCACCGCCACAAGAATCAGGTCAACCACCACGAAGACAAGCAGTTGTTTTTTGGGCATCAGGTAAAAGCTGTAATCCAGCAGCTAGTAGCCGGCAACCAGTAGCTGCCTAAAACCCCATGATGTTGTAGCCGCAATCAACGTAGATCGTCTCGCCCGTAATTGCCGTACTGAGATCGGAGGCGAGATACAGAGCGGCGTCGCCTACTTCACTTGCTTCCACGTTACGCTTGAGCGGTGCGCGCTCGGCATGCGCCTTCAACATGTCTCCGAGGCCGGAGATGCCGCGCGCAGCCAGGGTCTTGATAGGTCCGGCAGAGATGGCGTTTACCCTTATCTTCTGTTGTCCCAAATCAGCGGCCAAGTACCGAACCGAGGCTTCCAGTGCCGCTTTGGCAACGCCCATTACGTTGTAGCGGGGCACAACTTTCTCGGCGCCGTAATAGGTGAGCGTAATCACGCTTCCACCTTCCGTCATAAGCGGCGTCGCGGCACGAGCAACGGCGATCAAGGAATACACGCTGACATCATGCGCAATTCGAAACCCTTCGCGTGTAGTGAAGATGAAATCATTCTTCAATTCATCTGGGGGAGCGTATGCCACGCTGTGCACGAGCGTGTGCAGTTTGCCGTAACGCGACTTGATCTGATCGAAGAGCTGATTGATCTCCAAGTCGTTCGAAACGTCGCATTGAAACGCTGCCGCTCTCGGAAGAGCTTCTATAAGATCCTTCGCCTCCTGCGCGAGGCGCTCGTTCTGGTAGGTGATAGCCAGCGTAGCCCCTGCCGCCTGCAACTTCTGCGCAATCGCCCACGCGATGCTACGCTTGTTGGCAATCCCAAAAACGATCGCCACTCGACCCTGCATGTTGATCATCAAGTGCTCCGAGAAACTTCTAAGAATACCAGAGGGCCATTTTCACCACGGAGGCACGGAGTACAGGGAGAACAATTCGCAAGTCTCTAGAAGGGTAGTAGATCACGAGCAATTCATCTGTGTGTTCCCCCATTCCTTCGTGATACTCCGTATCCTTCATGGTTAAATTTGTGCCTTTCACCGTGTTCTCCGTGCCTCCGTGGTGAAAGATGGCTTTGTCTTTTGGCTTCATCAGATTGCTTCTCACCATCTCCCCGTTCATAATCCAAGGATAGAGGTGCCCATGCCTTCGGATTTCGATCAGACAAAACGCAAGCTGGATGAAGCAGCATCTAAGATTGAGCAGGAACTCAGGAAGGTCATAAGAACTTTGAACAATGAGGTGGTACCAAAGATGCGAACCGAAGGAACGCAAGCGCTCCGCAGCGTTGCCCAGGAGCTGCAAAAGCTCGCTGACCGGCTCGACGACTCTAAGAAATCGGCTACGCAGCAAAAATGAGATTTACCTTCCTGTTCTTGCTGATGTTGTTGCTGCCACTTGCCGGGTGCGGGCACAAAGAAACTAAGGTGAGCGTTCCTCCGCCACCGGACTTGCCGCCACAACCTTCGGCTACGGCGAAGCCGGCTCCTCCACCAGTCGAAAATCGCGACGCAACGACGCCAACCTTGCCCGCACCAGCAGCCACGAAGCCTATATATACGGAAATGGGACTGGCTAGTTGGTATGGTGCTCCATATCACAATCGGCGCGGCTCTAATGGCGAGAACTACGACATGAACGCGATGACGGCTGCCCATCGCACGCTGCCGCTCAACAGTGTCGTGCGCGTTACGAATGTCAAAACAGGAACGTCCGCTGTAGTGCGCATTACCGACCGTGGGCCGTTCATTGGTGAACGCATTATCGATCTTTCGCTCGCTGCTGCGAAAGCTATCGATGTATGGGAGCCCGGGACCGCATGGGTCCGACTCGAACTCCTCGGAACTCCGGTACCTCTGAATAGCGGGGGGAAATGGGCGGTACAGATTGGCGCATTCGATACTCGCGAAGCTGCGTTGCAGATGAAGCAGTCCGTAATCGACCACTACCACCCGAGTGACGTGCGGGAGTTTACTGGCCCAACAGGGGAATGGGTACGCATCCGCGTCCAGAATGACGACCGCGAATTAGCGGAGCGCATTTCGCAGAGCATCACAACGCCGGAAGGCGGCGTTTTTCTAGTGCGACTAGACTAGGTTTTCCCGGCTGCTTCGTAGAGACGCAGCCCGCCGCGGCGGGCGCCTCTACCTGCGGAACGGGTTAAAGAGGAACGAGAATGGACTGCCTTTTCTGCCGCATTATCCGGGGTGAAATTCCCGCAAAGAAAGTCTATGAAGATGAGGAAACCTTCGTCTTCGAGGACATCAAACCACAAGCTCCAACGCACGTCCTGATCATTCCCAAGAAACACATCGTTGGAGTTAGGGAAGCAAAGGCCGAAGATGCTTCGATCATCGGGAAGCTTCACCTGGTCGCGGCGCAGATCGCGCGTGATCGCAAAATCGAGAATGGATATCGGACGGTGTTCAACGTTGGGCCCGGCGCGGGACAGTCAGTATTCCATTTACATCTGCACCTCTTGGGAGGACGGCTATTGAGTTGGCCTCCGGGATAAATCGATAGGCTGGGCCGGTAGCATCACCCGAACATCGCGTTCAAATCTGCGTACTTCACTGAATCTTCCGCGAAGGTGAATGTTCCGTGCGCCTGCATCTCCCGGGCTGCGCGAAGGAAAGCACTGATCGCCGCCCGCGCTAGCGCGCTGCCGACGCTGACGCGTCTTACTCCGAGCTCCGACAAGTCCGCGAGACTCAGTTGCACACCCTGCAGTCCCATAATGACATTTATCGGCCGATCCAACGATTGGACCACGGTTCGGATGTCCTCCCTGGTCTTCAATCCAGGTGCGAATAGCACATCGGCTCCTGCCTCCTGGAAGGCCTGAAGCCGCGCAACCGTGTCGCGCAGATCAGGACGTCCAACGATAAAGTTCTCCGCGCGTGCGGTTAAAGTAAACGGAAACGCCAAAGAATGTGCCGCCTCCGCCGCCGCACGAACTCGCTCGGCCGCCAGAGAGATTTCGTACGGCGACCGTCCGCGACCTTGGGGGACATCCTCGACCGAGCAGCCCGCGAGTCCGGCTTCGGCAGCGAGGCGAACTGTCTCCGCGACTTGCGCTGGTTTATCTGCGTAACCATTTTCCAGATCAGCACTCACCGGAAGGTCGGTGGCACTAACCAGAGCAGCAGCATGAGCAAGCATCGTGTCACGATCCACGGCGCCGTCCTGCTTGCCGATCGAAAATGCAAATCCGCCACTCGTCGTAGCGAGGGCCTCAAATCCCAGTGTTTGCAATAACCGTGCACTGCCGACGTCCCATGGATTGGGAATGATGAACGCTTCATCTCTCTGATGCAGCGCACGGAAGGCTCTTCCCTTTTCTGTTTGAGTCATTCTGGGCTCCACAATCATTCTAAGGCCACCTGAGGACCAAACTCTCTGAGGCCATTTCCTCTAGACTAGTCTCGCGTGATACCACCTGAACATATGCAGTCTCAACAGAATTTTGAAATACGCAAGTTGCTCGCTAAGGTCGCCTTCCGGACGCTTCAGGCGACGCTTGTTTTCGTCTTAGCGGTTCTGTTTCAGGAACAGTTTGTGCTCTGGCCTTCGCCTGTGGCTGCACAGACGGTCGCACCTCAAGAAACCGAGCATCGAAAGACAAGCACGCCCTACACAGGGGATTTATCGATCTTTGAGAATCCGGATCGTGACAAGAAGTTACAAGTTCAGCGCGTCATGGATATTCTCGGTATCCATTCGGGAAGCAATGTTGCGGACATCGGCGCAGGCTCCGGTTGGTTTACGGTACGAGCAGCAAAGCGAGCTGGAGCAGATGGCACTGTCTATGCAGTGGACATCAGTCCGGAATCGATTCAATACATAGATAAGCGCATTCGCAAAGAGAACATCCGCAATGTCCGTACCATATTGAGCGCTGCGGACGATCCGAAGCTCCCTGAGAACAGTGTCGATTCCGTCTTGATACTCAAGACCTACCATGAAATCGCCGCCCCAGTGCGCTTGTTACAGAATCTGCGGAAGTCCCTGCGAAGCGGAGCGCGCATCGGCATCATTGATCGCAACGGGAATGGCGAGGATCACGGAATCCAGAAGGACGTTGTTGTGAAAGAAGCTGCGCAAGCAGGCTATCGACTGACGGACCAGTACGACTTCGTGAAAGATGACCGGGAAGACTACTTCCTCGTCTTCCAGGTGAATTCAGATCATCCTTGACCGCTTTAGTTATTCGGGCGAATCGATGCCCTCGCACCAATCGCGAAGAGACACGGGATGTTTGCTGCGCACAATTTCTCCCTTCTCTGGCTCGACTTCTTTCGCCACGGGCGCTTCGGTTTTGGGCATTAATCTTCCAAGGCAAACGAGAAGATCTGTACCAGGCAAGCGGGTTGCTCCTGCTTAAGCAACCCGCAAAGTGCTGTTGTCTGAAGAAGCTCGCGAGCTACAGGCCCAGATCGCTTAATCCGGGATGTCCATCAGTACGCCGGCCGAGTGGCCAGCTGAACTTACGATCTGCTTCCCGAATTGGCAGATCGTTGATACATGCGTATCTGAGCCGCATCAGCCCATGCTCGTCGAACTCCCAATTCTCATTTCCGTAGGAGCGAAACCAGTTCCCCGAATCGTCGTGGGATTCATATGCAAAGCGGACGGCGATGCGATTACCTTCGAAGGCCCACAACTCCTTAATGAGGCGATAGTCCAATTCTTTGTGCCACTTCCGTGTGAGAAAGGCGACAATCTCTTTTCTTCCATTCACAAACTCCGCGCGATTTCTCCAGCGTGAGTCCTCCGTGTAAGCCAGAGCTACTTTCTCAGGATCACGCGAGTTCCACGCGTCCTCCGCCAGGCGTATTTTCTGGATCGCAGTCTCGCGAGTAAATGGAGGCAGCGGTGGGCGTGACACAATCTCCACCGGAGCTTCGACAACTGCATTTTGTCCCGGACTCATGGCATCCTCCTTTTCAAGCTTATGAATTGTAATGCGTCGGCCATCGAGGCTGACAAGGCGGAAGTTACCAGAGTCGCAAGTGTTACGAATCCCTAGATGGAGGTATCCGGCGCGGCACGGCTTTGGCGGTATGACAGGGCTCAACAGGCTGTCAGGCTGGTTTTTTATGACCGTCGTGATTCCTCGCGCAGCAAAGGGTGGTCGTCAACAACTGAAAACGCCAATGGCAGGAACAGTCATTTGCTTTCTCTTGCTCGCGGATTCCGCGCAACAGTGCGCTCAGTTTCTGCAGTGGCCGTCTTTTTTGCGTAAAGCCTCGTCAACCAGCGCGGCCGGTTAGGAGGCTGAGATTCCAAACGCAACATGACCAGGCACTTTTAGCTCAACCTCAGTCCCACCTGCCGGACGGCTCAAAACTTTCAGCCTTGCTCCGATCTTCTCAGCACGCTCGCGCATTCCCGGAAGTCCCCAATGTCCATCGCGCCCAGATTGAACTACGTGCGACTTCACCCGGCCCTCGATCACTCCGAATTTGATCGGGCCACCCGCATCCGCGAGCGGCACTATCCTGAACTCAAACGGACTGGGCTGTCCACGCCGCAGGCCGCAACCTCAGAGCAGAGAGAGAGCGATAAGCAAAATCGAGATATTGCGCAAGCCGCGACTCATTTGACGTCATTTAGCCAGGTAGCGGCTCGATTGTAACGGGAAACGAAGTGGGAAGTGCGCTTTCAGCAGACCCAAGTGCCACTAGCGCTGCAGATGGAAGGTTAGGTAAATCGCGCTCAAAAACAGAATCAGCCAGCAGAGGGCAACCGATACTAGCAAACCGGCTACGCCCTGACGTGATTCAGGATCCAGATAGCGGATAGCAGACCAAACCTCTCCATCGGAAAAGGTCTCCTCATCAAGTGTTCGTCTTGCCTTCACTCTATGTCCTCAAGGTTGGTTGCAGTGGAGACGCCCGCCACGACGGGCGTCTCTACCATGCATCGTGTCCCACGCTATACCGCAGCTTCCGCCAATTCGGGAATCTCCCCGCTTCGTTCTCCCTCTTCGACCGAGCGTGCAACGTGTTTGCGCGCCACCAGCATGTAAATGGATGGCACTACAAACAGCGTGAACACCGTTCCGATGATCATGCCACTGACCAACATGATTCCGATGCTGTTACGAGCGCCGGCTCCCGGTCCCTTTGCCAGCACCAACGGAAAGTGGCCTACCACAGTGGCTGCGGTGGTCATGAGGATTGGGCGCAAGCGCGTCTCGGCTGCTTCAATGACCGCGGCCAGCTTGTCTCTACCTTGCTCCTGGAGATGATTGGCGAACTCCACGATCAGGATGCCGTTCTTGGAGACAA
This sequence comes from Terriglobales bacterium, assembly GCA_035567895.1. Taxonomy (NCBI): domain Bacteria; kingdom Pseudomonadati; phylum Acidobacteriota; class Terriglobia; order Terriglobales; species Terriglobales bacterium. The sequence continues at coordinate 28,736 of DATMPC010000117.1, forward strand.
GACCAACCAAAGTAATCAGTCCGACCTCGCTATAGATGTTAAGTGTAGTGAACCCGAGGAACGAGAACATCAGCGCGCCCGATATGGCAAGAGGCACTGAACCCGCGAGGACGATGAACGGATCGCGGAAGCTCTCGAACTGCGCTGCCAGGACGAGGTAAATCAGAACCGCAGAGAGCAGGAACGTGCCAAGGAATTTGCTGCCTTCAACACGAAGTTGCCTCGATTCACCTGCGTAATCGACGGTGAATCCCTGCGGCAGGATCTTTTTCGCTTCGTCTTCGAGGAACCGCAACGCCTGATCGAGCGGAACCGGCGGAGGGATCACTCCCTGAATGCGCACGGCATTGAGCTGCTGGAACTTGTTTAGCTGCCGAGGCTCAGTCGTGGTTTTCAGTTTCGCGAACGTTGACAAGGGAACCAGCTGATCGTTCGAGCCCTTAACGTAAATCTGTGTCAGTTGTTCAGGCGTCAGCCGTTCCACGCGTTTCACTTGAGGAATGACCTTGTAACTCTGCCCCTGAATGCTGAACCGATTCACGTAATTTCCACCAAGCAGCGTGGAGAGGTCCTTGCCTGCCTGGCTGAGATCAACGCCTTGAGAGCGGAGTTTGTCGCGATCAAAAACAACTTCGGCCTGCGGTTGGTCAAACTTCAGATCTGAGTCGGCGTAAATGAACATGCCGCTCATAAACGCGCGCTTCACCAGCTCATTGGCGAACTGCGCAAGCTGCTGCGGCTCTGCCGAAGAGGCAATTACGAAGTCCACCGGAAAGTTTCCGCCGCCGGGCAGCGGAGGTGGCGTCAACGGAATTACGCGAACACCCGCGATTTTCGATAGTGGTCCGGTCGATTGGATCAGAAGCTGCTGAGCGGTCTTGTTGCGCTCGCTCCATGGCTTCGTCACCATACCGCCAAAACCGCCTGTGGGATCGGTGATCTGGAAGATGCTCTCGGCTTCAGGAAATGCGTGATAGACGTCGTAGACCTGCGATGCGAACAGCTTCGTCTGATCCAGGGTTGAGTTCGGCGAAGCCTGCAACACTCCGAAGACGACACCCTGATCTTCTGCCGGCGCCAGTTCACGCTGAGAGAAGATGTAGAACGGCACGACCAGGAGCGCGACGATGATCCAGACTCCGAAAACCACCGGCCGATATCGCAACGTGCCGGTCAGCACCCGCTCATAGAGACTGCGCACGGTCTCAAAGCGGCGATTGATCCAGCCTGCAAAGCCACGTTCGGTATCTCCAGCACGGAGCAACTTCGAGCCCATCATCGGCGACAGCGTTAGCGCAACGATTCCCGAAATGATAACTGCACCTGCCAGCGTAAACGCGAACTCACGGAAGAGAGCCCCGGTCAATCCGCCCTGAATACCAACAGGCGCATAGACCGCCGCCAGCGTAATCGTCATCGCAATGATCGGACCCACTAACTCGCGGGCTGCATCGATCGCTGCCTGGAAAGGAGTCTTGCCTTCGTGAAGGTGGCGCTCGACGTTCTCTACCATCACGATCGCGTCGTCCACGACCAGACCCACCGAGAGCACGATCGCTAGCAACGTCAGCAGGTTGATAGTGAAACCCGCCACCAGCATCAGGAAAACAGCACCGACCAGTGACACTGGAATCGCGATCACCGGAATCAGCACTGACCGGAACGAGCCCAGGAATAAGAAGATCACCACGACAACGATGAGGAGCGTTTCCGTAAGAGTGCTCAGCACCTCTTTGATAGCGTCCTGAATGTAGGCCGTCGAGTCGTAGGGAATGCCGACCTTCATTCCGGCAGGCAGCTGTGCACGGATTCCCGGAATGGCATCGCGCACGTTCTTGATTACTTCGAGAGAGTTCGCCGTGGGCAGTACCCAGATACCCATGAACGTGGCTGACTCTCCATTGAAGCGAACGTCCTCGTCATAAGTCTCGGCGCCGAGTACGACGTCGGCGATCTCGCCCAGGCGAACGATCGTTCCCTTATCCTGCTTCACGACAAGTTGACGAAACTCCTCGGCAGTGCGCAGGTCGGTGTTCGCCACCAGGTTCACAGAGACCATCGAGCCCTTCGTGCGTCCGAGGGCCGAGAGATAGTTGTTGTTGGCTAGCGCGTCATGCACCGCCGACGGCGTAATCCCAAGCGCCGCCATCTTCTCCGGCTTGAGCCAAATGCGCATGGCGAAGGTGCGCTTGCCGAGAATGTCGGCGCGTTGAACGCCGCTAACGGCGCTCAGTTTAGGCTGTACAACACGAGTCAGGTAATCGGTAATCTGGTTCTGATCCAGATCCGACGAGGAGAACCCCAGGTACATCGACGCAAACTGCGTGTCCGCGGTTTGCAATTCAATGATTGGAGCCTCGGCTTCCGGCGGCAAATCGTTGCGAACCTGCGCTACCTTTGCCTGAATCTGCGTGAGCGCGGCATTGGTGTCATAGTTGAGCTTCAGGTGCACGGTGATCGTGCTTATGCCCTGCGCGCTCGACGATTCCATGTAGTCGATGCCATCAGCGCTGGCGATCACCCGCTCGAGCGGCGTCGTGATGAATCCTCGCACCAGGTCCGCATTCGCGCCGACGTACACTGTCGAAACCTGCACTACCGCGATGTCACTCCGCGGATACTGCCGCACGCTCAATGAACGAATCGCCTGCAGACCGGCGATCAGGATCACCAAATTGACACAGATCGCGAGTACCGGTCGCTTGATGAAGAGATCCGTGATTTTCATTTAGTTGTCCTCAGGCTTAGGAGCCGGATTATTCCCGGGTTGGATCTTGTTGTTCACCGCCACCGCCGCGCCATTGCGCAGCTTGAAGACGCCGGACGTGACCACCTCGTCTCCCGGCTTAAGTCCCGAGATGACGCCGACCTGATCGCCACGCGAGCCCTCAACTTTCACGAACTGCTGGCGCACCCCACGGTAAGTCTCGCCGGTGGGACTCTTCAGATCGCTGACGACAAACACCGAATCGCCAAACGGCGCATAGCTGATGGCGGATGCCGGCAGCGGAAGCACCGTGCGCTGCTCTCCCACTCCCACTTCCACCTGGACAAACATGCCGGGATGCAGCTTGCCACCAGGGTTGGCCATCGTTGCCTGCACCTGAACGTTGCGCGTCGCCTGATCCACAACCGAGTCGAGGGCGTTGACGCGGCCACTAAATACCGTGCCCGGTAGGCTATCGCTGGTGATGCGCACGTTGCGGCCTGCCTGCATCCGCCCCACAATTTGCTGTGGCACGCTGAAGTTCACGTAAATCGGATCGAGCGACTGCAGCGAGACGATCGGATTACCGGCGGCCAGGTACTGTCCCAAATTGACCTGACGGATTCCCAGTACTCCCGAAAAGGGCGCGCGAATCGTCTTACGGTCGATAGTGGCCTTGATCTCGGCAGTATTGGCCTCAGTCTGACGTTGATCCGCGATTGCCTTGTCATAATCCTGGCGCGAGATCACGCCTTCGTTTACGAGCTGCTGCATGCGGTCATAGTTGATCTTCGCCAGATCCTGCTGCGCCTTCATCGCCGCCAACTGGGCTCGCTCCTGCCGCGTATCGAGCTGCACGAGCACTTCGCCTTCCTGAACCCACTTCCCGGAATCGAACTTGATCTGGTCCACCGTGCCCGGCAGATCGGCGCTCACCGTAACTCCGTGGATGGCGTTCATCGTCCCAACTATGTTGAGCGTCGACGGCCAGATTTCCTGTTTGGTAACAATTGTCGTGATCGCTTCTGGAGGTGGAGTGAACGCGTGAGACTTTACCGCCGCCTGAACCTGCCGCATCTTGAAATAGCCGAGGCTTCCGATGACTGCTGCAGCCACGACCAACATGAGAAACATCCGCTTCGCCATTAGGTTCCCCTCGTGCGGGACGATTCTTACCCCTGAGGCAGCGGCTCGTCCCAACCCGCTTCCCCGGTAGCCCTCTTTAATAAGGAGCGCAATCTTTTTGGTGTGTTCAGCTAGCAACTGCCCCGACGCTGGCCGCCGAGTTCAATACCGATAGCCGAACGTTTACTACTCACTTGTGGCCCTATGCTGCCGAGATAGAAGATGGGATATCTCGGATGCGGGAAAAGATGCGAAAAGTTATTTCGCCCCGTAGTCCTCTCGTCCAGGCAGACGAAGAGGTGCTCAGGCACACAGAAAGACAGTATATCTGCGCGTTTCGTAATTGCTAGAGTTCGGAACATCATGTTTGCCCTTTTTACAAAGTTTTTACGTGTATTTTTCTCTTCTGTCTCCACGACGAATGGAACGCAGCGAAATCGACCGAGGTTCCAAAAGAATTCGAAATAGCTCTGATTCACGATCTCGATAAAACCCGGGCGACCTCGCCGAGCGTAGGAAAAGGTCCAAGAGAGCGAGCCAGAGCGTCCGTCCCGGTATTATCCAACTAAGAATCAAGGCTAGAGATCCTTAGAACCCCGGTGGAAGGATCTTTAGTCGTCAGCGGAACAATCAATGCGGGTGTACCATATCGCCCGCAGGTTTTTTCTTTCCAAAACGGGAGAAATCCATGCCCAAAAACATCGTCATCTGCTGCGATGGCACCAGCAATGAGTTCAGCGCTGAGAATTCCAACGTCGTTAAGCTCTACCAAACGTTGGTTTGCAATCCGACACAGCTGTGTTATTACCATCCCGGAGTGGGCACGATGGGAGCTCGAAGCGCTCTCACTGCCATCGGCAAGTGGTGGACGAAGATCATCGGTCTCGCTTTCGGCTACGGTATCTCGGACAACATCGCCGACGCCTATCAGTTCCTAATGCGGAATTTTGAAACCGAAGACAAGGTGTACGTCTTCGGATTCAGTCGCGGCGCCTACACTGCCCGGGCTCTTTGCGGAATGCTACACATCGTCGGCCTGCTGACGCGGGGCAACGAAGGCTTGATCCCCTATGCCATCCGAATGATCAAAAGCAAGCAAATCGACTTCAAAGTTGCGGCCCACTTCAAAAGCACCTTCTCCCGCGAATGCAAGCCGCATTTCATTGGGGTGTGGGACACGGTCAGCTCCCTTGGCTGGATCTATAACGCCGTACGCTTCCCCTTCACGAACCTCGCCCGCAATAGCGACATCTCCGTCGTGCGGCATGCAGTCTCCATCGATGAGCGCCGCGCATTCTTCCGCCAAAACCTCTTCGGCGCGCCTAAGAATCCGACGCAGGACGTGAAGGAGGTCTGGTTCGCTGGAGTCCACTGCGATGTGGGTGGCGGCTACGTGGAAGAGCAGAGCCAACTCTCGAAAATCGCGTTGCGTTGGATACTCTGCGAAGCGGAGGCCGCTGGGCTTGCCGTAGACCCGAACCGCGAGGCGGACATTCTCGGCGCCAAGCCGCCAAACGTAGCGCCTGATCCCAATACCAAATACCAGCACGAGTCTCTAGAGAAATGGTGGTGGATAGCGGAAGTCTGGCCGAAGATCGCGTACCGATTGGGCGCTGACGGCACATGGCGCAAGACACTTCGCATCAATCTGGGACGGCGACGCTTTATTGCACCAGGAGTGCTTGTCCATGAATCTGTGGAGGCTCGACTCAGGAATCCCGATCTAGGCTACAAGCCCAGTAACTTGCCCGAGCAGCGGCAGGTCATCTATGACCGTTGTGTAACGACCACAACAGCCTCTGCGTGACTTAGCGGTCGTGTATGACAAAAGCTAGGAAGAAGACGTCCGCCAAAGCCTCTTGTCCCGTAAGAAACATGGCCGCAGCAATAACAAGGATAAATACAGGGGAGAATCGTTGCGAGCGGCTGAACCTTTTGAATTCTGCCCAAAATCTGAAAATTTTACTTGGGCTGAGGCATTTAACAGGGATTCTCGCTTTTTTCCTCCAAAGCCGCACATTCTCCTGCCCTTAGCGCTTTTTTGGCCGGATTGCGGCAACAATATCAGGGATTCCACAGGGATTTTTCTGTTCTGAAATGGAACTACCTTTCTTCGAGATGCGCGATTGTCTTCTGAAAATAATTCGAAATATGCATTCCGAAATTCGCTAGTGCTCATTTTTCCGACGCTTCTCAGGCGGCTTACTCCCTGCAAATCCTGTAGTTAGCGCGAACGCAGCTTTGCGCTCTCGCGCCATTTGTCTGCGAACGACGGATTTCTTACCGTCGTTCTGCAACTCCGCAAGTTGTTGATCCCATTTTGAAACCAAATGTTATGCGAGCGACGGACGAAGTTTGACTCTGCTTTCGAAATCGTGGTACCAAGAAAATAAGGTAGTGAAGATTTGGCGAAGGCGACAGGAGCGAACACAACCATGCGAAAGTACAAGGTCGGATACTGCCGGCCACCCAAGCATACGCAGTTCAAAAAGGGACAATCAGGCAATCCCGGCGGACGGCCAAAGGGCACTCTCAACGTAGCCACCGTTCTCGAAAACACGCTGAGACAAACGGTGGAGGTGACTGACGAGAAAACGAACGAGAAGAGAACGATCACCAAGCTGGAAGCAGCGATCCAGCGCCTTGTCGACAACGCTGTTGAGGGCGACAACTACGCCTTCCGCGTGCTGTCGGTTCTAACCCAAGTTCTCTACGAACCGGAAAAAGCTCCAACCAGCGCGGAACTCGAAGCGGCAGATCAAAAGGCTCTCGACATTCTGGTTCGGAGCTTTAATGCCGCGCAGTCTACGCAGAACTGATTTTTCACCACGGAGGAAAAAACCGGAATGAAACCACGAAGGACACGAAGGAAGGATTTAAATCGCAATTCCTTCGTGAACCTTCGTGTCCTTTGTGGTTAACTCTTGCCTCTCTGCGCGACTCGTCGTCCCGTTTGGGGAAACAATGAATCTCAATTCCGATCAATTGGATAGTCTCTTTCGCCGTAACTTCTATTCGTTTCTTATACGCAGCTTTGTCGAGTTGAATCCGGCGACTGAGGTTGCGGAGAACTGGCACATCGAGGTGATGGCGCAGGAACTCGAGCGCTGCCGGCTTGGCGAGATCAAGCGGCTGATCGTCAATCTGCCGCCGCGGTCGCTAAAGTCGCATTGCGCGTCGGTCGCATTGCCCGCCTGGATCATGGGACACAATCCGAGCGCGCAGATCATCTGCGCCAGCTACGCCCAGGACCTTGCCGACAAGCACGCCATCGATTGCCGCGCTCTCATGAACAGCGAGTTCTACCAGCGGCTCTTTCCCGCCACTCGACTGTCACCGGAGAAGCGGGCCGTAGGCGATTTTCTGACCACAGCGCGCGGATGCCGCAAGGCAACGTCGGTAGGCGGCGTGCTCACCGGACGCGGCGCCGACTTCATCATCATCGACGATCCGCTGCAGCCCGACAAAGCGCTCTCCGACACGCGCCGCAACGCCTGCAACGACTGGTATGACAACACGCTGGTCAGCCGCCTCAATCACAAACTCACCGGCTGCATCCTCATCGTGATGCAACGCCTGCACGAAGACGACCTTGTCGGGCACGTGCTCGAAACCGAGCGCCGCCAGGCAATCGACGTCGAACCGAAATGGAACGTCGTGCGCTTTGCGGCGATCGCCGACGAAGAGGAAACCCATGTAGTCCAACGCCTCGGCCAGACGTTTACATATACCCGTCGCGCCGGAGAGATCCTGCATCCCGAGCGCGAACCGCGCGAGATCCTCGACCAACTGCGCGAAACCCTGGGCGAGTACCACTTCGCCGGACAATACCAGCAGTCACCTGCTCCTCAGGGCGGCGGCATAGTAAAGCCCGCCTGGTTCAAGACCTACACCGAGTCCGAGCGTCCGCAGCAGTTCGACTGCATCTTCCAGAGTTGGGACACGGCCAACAAAGCCACGGAGCTGAGCGACTACAGCGTCTGCACCACCTGGGGAGTACTCAGAACCCCCGGCAGTACCGGAGCGGGGAGCAGCATGAGCTGGGGTATCAGCCGGGTCTATCTGCTCGACGTACTGCGCCTGAGACTGGACTATCCCGAACTGAAACGCATGGTGCGCGAGCACGCCGCACGCTGGAGCGCAAAGAACGTGCTGATCGAAGACAGAGCCTCGGGCACACAGCTTTGCCAGGAGCTGGTCCACGAAGGCATGCACTTTATCCAAAAATGCCAGCCGAAGAACGACAAGATCATGCGCATGCACACAGTCACAAGCACCATCAAGAACGGCTTCGTCTACCTGCCGGAGAAGGCTCCGTGGCTTGCCCAGTACGTGCACGAGCTGGCCACGTTCCCAAACGGGAAACACGACGACCAGGCCGACTCCACCTCACAAGCACTCGACTGGATGAAGAGCTTTCTCTTCGAGCCCGGGATCGTCCAATACTACCGCCGGGAGGCCGAGAAGCTGAAGACGGAGCAACAACAGACAGAACCGGACCCACCCCCGCGGCTTACCAGGGAGTGGTACTACCGCACACATGGAATGAGGTAGAAGCGGCTCCGGTGGCTCGCGTCGTGCGAAGTCTGGATTACGTTCCATCTGGAAGCTGTGAAAAAATTGATTTCCGAGATTTGGGCTAATCTGATCGCCGAAAAACTTTGCGTTTAGATGGCCCATAAACGACTTCGAGCAGCTCGCCAGACATTTTTGATCACCCCAAGGATCGCAGCAAAACGGAAGAAATCGATTTTTTCACAGCTTCCTGTCCCTAGGATTCCAAGTACGGATGCGAAGTGTACTGGGAACGTTCCGTCTGGAAGACGTGAAAAAATGAGTTAGGGCCGTAGATGAAATCCCATGAACGCGGGTGACCTACTGTGTTTTCTGTGGCGTTCATTGGCGGCACTCACCGGATTCGCGCTGGAAGGACTGCGAGATGCGGAAAGGGTTTACGAGAAAACCACAAGTGGACGAGCCCGCGGCGCGAGGCAAGAACTACATAACGCGGAGCGGGCTGCAGCGCCTCAAAGATGAGCACCAGTTTCTGCTCACCAGGGAACGCCCGGCGGTGGTGGAGGTGGTGGCGTGGGCTGCCGGCAACGGCGATCGCAGTGAAAACACCGACTATAAGTACGGCAAGCGGCGGCTGCGGCAGATCGATGGGCGGATTCGCTTTCTAACGAAGCGAATCGAAGCCGCGGAAGTGGTGGACCCGGAAGCTCCGAGAGCGGGGCAGCAGAAGACGAGGGCATTTTTCGGAGCGACCGTGCGCTATGCCAATGCCGCGGGAGCGGAGCGAGTAGTGAGCATCGTGGGCATTGACGAGGTCGATCTCAACCGCAACCACATCAGTTGGGTGTCACCTCTGGGGCGCGCGTTGATAAAGTCGGCAGCGGGCGACAGCGTAGTTCTCCAAGCGCCGGGCGGTACGGAATACCTGACCGTGCTGGAAGTGTGTTACCAGCGCATTTCTGTGGAACCGTTCCGTGAACCACCTGGATCCGAGGCCTCGACAAAGGGACTCCCTCGCCGACGCTAATCGACCTGACGAAGAAGAGACGAAATTACACATGACGGTTCGTGCGGGTATGTTGCCAACGGCATCGCTGCCCACCCCGCGAACACCGCGCGGAGTGGGGCACCCACTGTATGGACCTCAACAAAAAGCGACGAACCGAATCCTATTTCGGGAATGGGTGGGCCACCCGCCCAGCAGACAGAACCGGACCCGCCCCCGCGCCTTACCAGGGAGTGGTACTACCGCACGCATGGAATGAGGTAGAACCGGCTCCGGCGGCTAATGCGGCGTTAGAAATCTGGATTACGTTCCGTCTGTTCCTGGTTTTCCGTTGTTTCGTTATTCGATCTCCACGAGATGCCTGCTCTCAATTCCCGAAATGCCCCTTCGCGTAAGTCGATATTTCCCATTTGTGCATACTATATAGTCCTTGTCATGTTCGAGTTGGGCCAAGGTTCGGGTTAAGTTTCTCCGCTGCGTCGGCTTGAGCCAGCCCGAGAGCTCGGCCGGAGTCGCACCTGAGTCGGCGCAATGATAGAGCAGCAAAAGTATGCGGTCGCTGGGACCGAGCGAGGGTCGAAGAGTTTTTAGGAAATCGCCGAACTGTTCGACGGCAGGAACTCGGCGAACGGTTATTGCCTTGACGAGGGCAAACGCTCGGTCCGGCGACACCCCATGTGCAAGGCGCACGAACTCTGCTAACACCCAATCCATCGCAGCGGACACAAAGGATGAATCTTGCAGGTTAGGATCTATGCCATCGGCAAGATGCGCCGCATCACGCTTGTTCCGTATGTCATAGATGACACGCAGAGTCCGTGGAATATGTAGCCGAATCGAGTCCGATGCACTCGTCGAAGCTAGATTAGACAAATTTCTTATAATGCCGTCAGTGTCCAGTTGAGTTCCAAGAGGTGTCACGGGAAGACCGCCAGCGTGCTGCAGCATGCGAAAAGCAGCCTCTGCAAACCTGCCCCCCTCCACCTCGTTTGGTCGCATTCGACCGAGGTAGAAGTTTTTCTTTTGCTCAACGTAACACTCGATCAGTTCGCCAACCAAGTACTCGGGAAAGCGGTTGATGAGGGAAGTCCTAACGGCAGGGTCAATCATCTCAGCTCTTGGTCATTTCCTTTACGAGTGCAGCTGCGCGCTTCAGACCTGGCGCCGTGAGACCCCATCCCTTGTCCTTGCTGCCCGTAAATTCATTTCCTTTCTCTTTCATATGGGTGGAGTGATTTGGCGCGTCGTAACAACCGAGCCGTTCGCAGAGTGCCCTACCCGACTTGTCATCGAAGTTAGGGTTGCCGATGGATAAAAGGCTCGCGAGACCAGCTAACACGTAGGCGTTGTACGTCTTTTCCTTCTTGCTTTTACCGGGAACATCTCCGGCAATGACATCAGCAGTTCCGTTCTCGAAATGGAACACTTGCTGAAGTTCATCTAGCGAGACACTGTTCTGCTTCATCCACGCTTGCGCCCGCGCAGGCAATGTCGAATGGGCCTCTTCCGTATCGGTAAGCACAGCCCTGTCTTCCACGACCTTAAACGACCCTGGCGGAAACGCTTCCCCAAGCAACGTCAACGAAGCTTGAATCACACGGAGACGCTCAGGCGATTCAATTGGCGTGAGCAGTTCCACGATTTCGGCGACAATCTCAGTCGTCTTCTTGTTAGTCATCGCTACAAGCTCCTTATCGCCAAAAGTTCGTTAGACGGCCACGCGCGGTAGATCAAACCTGACAGTGCGATCTCCGTGATTGCTCAGGCGGTACATTCCTCGCTTCGAGCCGCTTTCCAGGTAATCGAATTTGTTTTTTGCGTCTCGGAGAGCTTGGGACACAAACTTTGGCGGCCTTACTTCTGCGCGAAGGTAGGCCCGGCGAATGTCCTGCTCACTGAACTCGTTCATTCCCGATTCGGTCACAGCAAAAGCCAAGACTATGACGATTTCGTGGTGCCCCAGAGGCCGTTTTTCAGCGACGAGTTGTTTCTCTCGCGACGGTTCGTGTAGCCCTGGATTAGGCTGGGAGGCCATGGGGACTCGCTGTTCCAGAGCCTGGATTGTCGAGAATCTTTCGACTTGGGACTGAACGAATAGCGCAGGACCCTCGAACGTTACCTTAGAGTCCCCTAGCGTAATTGTAGCTTTGCATTGATCTTCCACGTCAACTCTCCAATGGATAGTTCCATATCAAGATCATATCACACATTGCCAAAAGAAGATCCTTTCCACTTGGATCCGGCGCTACCGAGCCTCCCTAATAGCGGTTCAGTATGCAGGAGTTTTTAACTCGGTCTTCAGGAAAATCAGGGTAATCTTGGTTTCACTTGACTGGAGGTCGTGGGGAGGGGTGGTTCCGGAATGCGAATGCGCGTTGGCCCTGATTGGTGGTTCGAAAGATAGTTTCAAGCTGACGGTGAGCATATTGGATGAAGTGATTTTATCTCCTTTGAAAATAAATGCCTTACAATATCAAATTGAAAAATACATTTCACGCCATTGACTTGATAGAATACTGCTGATGCCCAAGACTATCTACAGGCACTCGCGAAGTCGTTATGAACCGGTTCCCTCCGGCGAGCGCGATCGCTCTGGTGCACTCCAGCTTGCGATTGTTGGTTTCGGAGCAATTAGCCGTAATACGTTGCAAATACAAGAGCAAATGTCATTTATCAAGCTTTATTTGTTTGCGCTCGCTATCTACGGCTCTTGGTTTCACTTGACTGGAGGTCGTGGGGAGGTGTGGTTCCGGAATACGAATGCGCGTTGGCCCTGATTGGTGGTTCGAAAGATAGTTTCAAGCTGACGGTGAGCATATTGGATGAAGTTATTTTATCTCCTTTGAAAATAAATGACTTACAATATCAAATTGAAAAATACATTTCACGCCATTGACTTGATAGAATACTGCTGATGCCCAAGACTATCTACAGGCACTCGCGAAGTCGTTATGAACCGGTTCCCTCCGGCGAGCGCGATCGCTCTGGCGTATTCCAGCTTGATTAGCCGACTGCGCCTCGTTCGGTACTTATCGATTGTCCTAGCCCGCCTTAGAATCAATGCCTGGTGACCTTCTATTGCTGCAGAAAATCAAAATCGAAGGTTTCAAGTCGTTAAGAAAAGTCGATCTTAAACTCGGCGCCTTCAATCTCTTTATAGGAACCAATTCAAGCGGTAAGTCCAATTTTCTTGATGCACTTCGTGTCCTGCAGGGGATTGGCTTTGGCTTCACCTTCGACGAGGTACTCAATGGAAAGCCAAGGAGCGCAACGACAGAGGTTTGGGCGGGGATTCGAGGTGGAAGCGCTAAGGCCGAGTTTGCGAGTGCAGTAAGTGCCGAACCGGGAATTGAGCCTCTCATCTCATTCGGGTTGAGCATCGGGGACCCGCTGGTCTTTGATGACCAAATAGTCTACGAGATAGCATTCTCGGCGCGGAAAGGCGCAGTCAGAAGAGAACATCTGAAAGTTCTCTGGGACGGAGACGTTTACGACAGCACAGCTGTCCCCAACCACCCGGAAAGCCCAGTCTTTCAGGTGCGTTATTACCAGGGATATCCTGGAAGACAGCCTCACTTGGGATTTGAAAAGAGTCGTCCTGTTTTGCACCAAATCTCAAATAGGGTCGCCTTTAATGCCAAAACCGAAGCCGAGCAACTCAAGCGGACCTTAGTTAATATGCAACGGCTCGAACCGGTGCCGAGTGTTCTGCGCGAATACTCCACTCCGCAACAAGTGAGAAGGATGGGGGAGCATGGCGAGAACTTCGCCGCATTGGTCAAATCAATTCTCGATGATGAAAAAGCAAAGTCAAATTACCTCTCTTGGCTAAAGCAGCTCACTCCGAATGAGGTCGATGAGGTCAAAATCCTTAAGGGAGCTTTAGGTGAGCCTCTCTTTGCGCTCGTAGAGCGTGGGCAAGAATATCCCGCTCCCGTTCTGTCCGATGGGACGTTGCGCTTCGCTGCGATAGCTGCAGCATTTTTCCAGCCCGACATGCCAGAAATGATCACCATTGAAGAAATCGAGAATGGAATTCACCCTAATCGTCTGAGATTACTTGTCGAGTTGCTGAAATCGCAAACCATCGGCACTGGACGACAAGTGGTCGCGACGACGCATTCCCCTGTGTTGCTTTCCTGGCTCAAGCGTGAGGATTATGACTATACGTTTTACTGTAAGCGCAGCGATCAGACCGGCGAATCCATAATCAGGCCTTTAAGTCAGATTCCGCGCTTTTTGGAGCTCGCAGAGAAGCAGCCAGTCGGCGAGTTGTTTGCAGAGGGGTGGCCAGAGAACGCGCTGTGAGCTACAACGTCCTAGTAATTCCGGAAGACCCTACTTACAACGGATACATTTTGAAACCTCTCGTAAGCAGAATTCTTGAGGAGTGCGGCAAACCGAATGCTAAGGTTACTGTGCTAACGAATCCGCGAGCCACTGGATACGTGCACGCCAAATCTTTGATTGAAAAGGCGCTGCTTGTCCGCTACTCACATATGAATCTGCTTCTTTTTTTGCCAGATGCGGACGGAGCTGACAAAAGTGCGGCGCTTACAGCTCTTGAGGATGTGGCGGAACAAAAGGGTGTTGAGCTTATCTGCATAGCCGCCGTGCAGGAGATTGAAGTGTGGCTCTTGGCGGGTCACACTGACAAGCTAGACGTTCAATGGCAAGACCTTAGAGCGGATCCAGACGTGAAAGAAAACATTTTCGAACCTTTTCTCAGGGAGCACGGAGACGCTCGCAGGGCCGGCGGCGGACGAGACTTGCTGATGCAGGAAACCCTGGGTAACTATCAGGGACTGCTCGCGCGCTGTCCAGAGCTTAGAACGCTGCAAAATCGAGTTTGTGCATCAACTGCCCACGCGAACAATGATCAGTAATCGTGATCGGGTATACCAAACGAAACTTGGGTCCAATTAGGGTCCAATAAGCGCCAAATGGCTGGGTGGCCCACGCTTTTTTGATTCGGTGTTTTTAGAGGCGTCCCATTACGGAACTGTGAATACCCGGGGACAGACGGGATGTCTTCCCATAATTGTCATTCCCGATTCGGGGTCTCCTGTTTGCCGAATCTTTAACCCTGCGCAGTGGACTTATTCGCTGCGCTATGCTGACTCAAGAATCCGATGACTTCCGTTTGGCTTCGTTGTGGTTGATCCGTAAAGAACACGTGACCGGCCTGTGGCAGCAGCACAAGTCTTGCACCCGGGATGCGCTGTGCGAGAATCTCTCCATTTCGCGTCGGAATAAGACGATCGCAATCGCCATGAATGACGAGCGTTGGCACACGGATCTGATGCAAGCGGCTGAATGCTTCCCAGCTACGTATCGCCTGTAACTGTCCCAGATAACCTTTCGCGCTCGGGTACCACTTGCGCCGCAATGCAAGGTCTTCGTCGATTCGGGCGCGCGCAGTCCCAGCGGCATGGAGAATCGGCACTGCGGCCTCGGTTCCTACTTCGGGACTCATGGATCTCAACGACGCGAACAGGCTTTGCACCTCCGGATCGGCTTGCACCGCATTCTCGCCGCCGGGAGAGGTGCAGGCGAGAATCAGCGAGCGCACGCGGTTCGGATATTGAAGCGCGAGTTCCTGGGCAATCATTCCACCCATAGAGAGTCCCAATACGTGAGCGCTGGCGATGTTGGCCGCGTCCAACACGGCGACAGCGTCCGCGCTCATCTCTCGAATGGAGTAAGGGCCGGCGGGAACATCGCTTTCGCCGATTCCACGATTGTCGAATGCGATGGTTCGATATTGCGAGGCGAGAACTGGCCGGATACGGTGCCACATTGCCGACGACGAGCCAAGTCCCATGATCAGCAGGACAGGTTCACCTTCGCCTACCTCGTCCCAATAGATTTTCACGCCTGAATTAGTCGCAATCGGCATAGAGCTCTGCTCGAAAGGAAACAGGTTACAGGGAACAGGTTACAGGGAGCAGGAAGCCAAGGCGTTTCGAGTAACAGCCGACTGCACCCGGGCGCTACCGCTCGCGGTACTGACAAGGCGTTTCAAGTTTCGAGTTGAAGGGCAAAGACAAAACCAAAGCTCACACGGATAACCGGGGTCCCCAGCAAGAGCCGTGTTTGGCCGGGTGGCCCACCCTTCTTTGGATTCGGTGTTTTTAGAAGCGTCCCATTACGGAACTGTGGGTGCCCCAGCCTTCGCTGGCGTTGCGAAGCGTGGGTTAGCTGTACTGGTGGTTTACACGATTTTGACTTCTATGGCTATTCCATTCTCGAAATTCGGGGAAAGCGTATCGCCATCCTTTTCGAAACCCACCCTTCGAACGGCGCGAAGGATCGGGCGTCCACTTCTTGGGAGTACCAGCAAAAAGCCTAAACGTCCTATAATGGGAAAAAGGCAGGCCACCCGTCCGGCTGCAGTCTATGAAGCGAGTGGGTGGCCTATCTCCCAGTGATGGCCGAAAGGATCTACCACGCGCCCGACACGCCAGCCGTGCCCCTCACTTACTGCATAAACCACGCGAGCACCCGCCCCGCAGGCTTGGGCAAATACGGCGTCTGGGTTCGCCACCGTCAGAATCATTCGTACCGTACTGCCGTTTAGGGTCTCAGGACTAAAATTGCCATGTTCAGGAGATTCATCGCTGACCCAAAACTCAGAATCCCTGATAGCCAGTCTCGCGACAACACCGCCTCTTCCTTCGAGGCGATACCTTTCGTTGGCTCCAAAGGCTGATTTGTAAAACTCGACCGCCGCTGCGCTGTTGCGGACCGAAAGCCAGGGTGCGATCGAGGAAAGGACAGATGCAGTCTCGGACACGTGGAAGATTGTACTCGGTCATTCTGAGGGAGCACTGCCGGACAGCAAAGTTCTAAAAGTCCGGGCTCATTTCGATAAATGGGACGGGTTCTACAAAAGGCGATGTCAAGAGCAAACACTTCTCCCCTTTTGGTCCCACCTCCCAGGCGCTCGACTGGTTGAAGAGCTATTTGTTCGAACCGTCTTGTCTGTCCTCAAGTTTCCCCTTGGATGCCCCAAGTTTCCCGCCCGGAAAACGGGAGTCCGCATGTGTTTCTGTACAACTTGGAACATCCGCGAAGGGCTTGCGTATCAGTAATGAAACCGGCTGAACGCCAGGCGCTGTTTAAGGCAAGGGAGGGCTCCCTTGGACCTACGCCAGACTTTCAGTCGTAAAGCGGAGGCCTGACGCGATTCGTTGGGAGTGAATATGAAGCCTCTCTCGTTTACACTTAGAGTCGCCGTTCTGGCTCTACTACTCGGTATCTTCTTTATCGTTGGCGCGCAGCTTGCGGGCATCGAAAAGGTCTCTGCTTCCGGGAACTCAAGCGGGGCGGCGCCACAACAGCCACGCGCTCCTCAAGGATTTCTCGCTCCCTTTGCCTCGTTTTGTCTTGCTACGAGCCTGGTGATGTCGTGGCTTGCCGTACACTCCCGCTTGTCCGGCCGCAAGTTGATAGCGATTCTCGCAATCGCAATGTATGGTGTGATGACGGTCGCCACGCAAGTGGAATCCCTTTTTTTCCTTCGCGACAAGATGCCTGTTTCCCTTATCTGGCGTCTCTTCGTTCAGGGTGCAATTACCACCGCCTTGTTTGTTCCCGCTCTTGTCGCTCTCATGGGAAGGCTCCGCCGCCCACGAGGGATGATAACCGTCAGTTCCGCTTCTTTACCGTCTTCTGCTCTTCTGAAGAGGCTCGCCATTTCGGTCGTGCTCTTCATCTTCCTTTATATGTTCTTCGGATACTTCGTCGCATGGCGCAATCCAGTGCTGCGCCAATTCTACGGAGGGGTCGACGCTCCCAACTTCCTGGTTGCGCTTAAGAATAGCTGGCAGACCAGGCCCGGAATCTATGTCCTCCAGGTGTTTCGCGGTGTTCTCTACTTCGCCTGTGTCCTGCCGCTCGTGCGCATGTTGCCAGCACCGAAATGGGAGGCAGCTCTTACCATCTCTGCTTTCCTGTCGGTCTGGTCGCTCGCTTTACTTCTGCCCAATCCGATCATGCCGCGAACCGTAGCCTTGAGTCATTTTTGGGAAACCCTCATGTGTTTCCTTGTTTTTGGAGCGGTCCTGGGGTGGATGCTCTCAGATCGTACGCGACCAGCCAGTCTCGTAAAAACTGCTTCGTAGCCGGGCGCCTTTGGGGCGGAATCCATCCACGTTTAAAGTTCCGATTACCAACAGCTAGCCAGGATGGAGAATCACGGAATTTCCACGCCGAGTGCCCCACTCATCGCGGTGCTCGATGAGTGGGTTATCACAAGGTCTCATCTATAATTCGCCGCGTGCCGCAAAGCTGAATACAAGAAACTCACTGCCACGGCATTGGTGGCGCTTCAACGTCCGTGAAAAAGCAATAGACGCTGTTTGAGCCGATCTGGAAGAGTATGAAATGTCATCCGAAGTACGCGAGATATGGTAGCGCTACCGGGAATCGAACCCGGGTTTGAAGATTGAGAATCTTCCGTCCTAACCCCTAGACGATAGCGCCCCGCATGTGAGGTGAGGCTTAAAAATTATAGCAAACCAGGCTGCTGAGCTTCGCAGCTGCTTAGCTTCTAGCCCTCTCCCGAACACCCAAGGTTCTGCGTTCAAATGGGCAGAACTATCGACGCCCAAGATGAACGTGGCGGGAACGTATTTGTATTTGACGCCTAGGAACTAAGAATAAAATGAAAGGTGCCGCCGATTTCTCCAGCAGAGTTTTCCGCGCTGCCCCTTCGCGTGCATACGTTTCTCGCCGACGTCCCGCTGCATGACGTCTGGGCGGTTGACTTACCTGCGCACCGCGACGGCGTTTCCCTTTCTGAATTTCTTCGCGGGGCGAATCAGGGCGGGATCGACAGATTTCCCCCAGCGACCCGTGCGCTTATCCGTCTTCGGCTCTTTCTTGGACGCATTTTTCGACTTGAGACCGAACCGAAGGATGCCTCGGCAGCCTCCTTTGCAAGTCGCCTAACGCCTGAGGATCGCGCTCGTTCTCTTGTCGTGCCCGGAACGCCGGAAGGACTGTTCCGCGTTGTCTATCGTTTCGAAAACGAACAGCTACTTGAAGTACAGAATCGTACCGTCCATGGTGCGGCCCTCAGTGCCCTCGTTGAAAGGGCCGATGGCTATCGATTCTATTTTGCAGTCTACGTGCGCCCGAGCGGGTGGATTACGCCCCTCTACATGCGCTTAATCGATCCGTTCCGAAAATGGATTATCTATCCGGCCATGTTGAAAACGATTCGTGCAACCTGGGATCGGAATGTCTGACCAAACGACTCACCGCTCAGCCAGGAAGTTCTCAGCGACGAAGTCAGCCACTTGCCGGCCAAG